>CAMNGO010000048.1 GCA_946538445.1 uncultured Lachnospiraceae bacterium | reverse complement strand
CGGAAGGATTCCATGGGCACATCTCACTTTCCCGAATCCGGTCACAATAGGCGAGAATACTATCTGGTCAACCCCCAGTTTCTCCATGAGATAGGCGCATCCAACGATATCCGCGATGGCATCCTTTGAACCTACCTCATGAAAATGAATCTCTGTCACAGATTTTTGATGAACCCTGCTTTCCGCATCGGCTATCTTCTGATAAACAGTTTTAGCATCCTCCTTTACCTTGGTGGATACTGCCAGTCCCTCGATGATCTGAGTAATCTCCTCCATTCCGGCATGATGATGGTGATGCTCTTCACCGTGATGGTGATGCCCGTGGTGTTCTTCATCATGATGGTGGTGATGATGTCCGTGGTGTTCTTCATCATGGTGGTGGTGATGCCCGTGATGTTCTTCATCATCATGGTGATGGTGCCCATCCATGCTGTGCTCTTCGCACCCCCCCACCAGCACCCTCACATGGGTCCCGTAGATTCCGCAGGTCTCTTTTTGCTCCATTTTATAAGTGACATCCGGAATCCCCAGGGAATTCAATTCACTGATCACTGTCTCTTTCTCTTCAAACAGATCCAGCAGCGCAGATAAAAACATGTCTCCGGCAATCCCCATATTGCATTCCGTAAATAAAAGTTTCATATCCATATCCTCCCAAGGTTATTTCCCCTTAAAAATTAGTATTGCTTTTTTCATATTGCTATTATACGATGGTACGCAAGAAAAAGAAAGCAGGGAAAAACATGGAATATAAAGATAAGAAACAGTTGCTCATCCAATATTTATCGAAGTTAATGAAAGAAGATGTGGCCGTTGCTTTCTCCGGAGGAGTTGACAGCAGCCTCTTGCTGAAGATGTGCTGCGATCAGGCAAAAAAGACCGGCCGCAAGGTTTATGCCATCACCCTACACACCATGCTGCATCCGACGTCAGATCTTGAGATTGCGAAAAGAGTTGCAAAAGAAGCGGGAGCCATACACCTGGTCCTCCATGTGGATGAATTGAATGAGGCCGGGATCCATTTTAATCCTGTGGACCGTTGTTATCTGTGTAAAAAATGTCTCTTTCAGAAATTAAAAGAAAAAGCGGCAGAATATAGAGTTACCAACATCCTGGAAGGAACCAACGCCGATGATCTTAAGGTCTACCGGCCCGGTATCAGGGCAGTGCAGGAACTGGGAATTCTCAGTCCTCTGGCTAAGTGTGATTTTACCAAAGAAGAAGTAAGACAGCTGGCAAAGGAATATCACATCTCCGTGGCAAACCGCCCATCCACCCCTTGCATGGCAACCCGTTTTCCTTATGGGACGGAGTTATCTTATGACAGGTTAAAGGATGTGGAATCCGGGGAGAAATGGCTCAGAGAAAAAGGCTTCTATAATGTACGCCTGCGCGTCCATGACAAGATTGCCCGGATAGAAGTGGATAAGGAAAGCATGGAGGATCTGCTTTCCATAAAGGAGGAAATCATTCAGGAATTATCCCGGTACGGATATGATTATATCACCCTGGATCTTATGGGCTTCCGTTCCGGAAGCATGGATATTCATGTAAAATAAACTCACTCAATGATAAAATGGCCACAACACAGGTGATCATCATGCCTATGTTGTGGCCATGTTTACTGCATGGATATCAATACCAATAAGTTCCACAAGCCGGTCCTGACCCGGTTAAAATTCCATTGATCATAGAGCGATATCGGGCAATTGGTATCTTTTTACTGTAATATGAGAATACATATTTTCTGTCATAGCTCTTTTTGCCATATATCTCAGATACGATTACCGATTTTACAATCCCCTTTTTGTCATAAGTATACTTGCAGAGCTGGTTACCTTCCGCAACATTATAGCTTCTGAAATTTGTTGCAAAACCTTTCTTGTTGAATGCGGAGGAATTGCTCATATCACCGGCACTCTTAAAGGCTAACGGCAGTTTGTTTTTATAATATTTATATTGGAAGGTTGTCGTGGTAGGAACGGTTCCGTCTGCTTCGTTAACTATGGTTTTGATCAGGTTCTTATTCTTCGTATCATAGGTAATTTTATTCGTATAAAACTGACCCTTCTCCAGTATACGGCGTCCCATACTGTCATAAGTCACTTCCACGGGATATTCTCCGCCCGTTTTCATGACGGTTTTCTTCCCTGCCTGATATGTATAAGTGTACTGTTCCGTATATGCAGAGTAGCCGGGATATTTACTGACGATCTTTATCGGATCCTTCTTGCTGTTATAGGTGTATTTCAAGGTTCCGTAACTTTTCCATTTCTTTCCTGATCTGGTGTAGATCTTAACGCTTTTCACCAGTTTCCCTTTTGATGCAGCATTAACGGGTACGGCAGTTACAGTGATCGTTCCAAACAGCATTATAATTGCCATCAGCACTGCTGCCAACCTAATCCTTCTTTCTGAATAACTTGTCATAATTCTTTTCCCCCCTATTTCACTATAAAGTATTGTTCATCCTCATATCTTCCCACGTCTTTACTGTAAGTTTTTATTCTGCAACTTGCTCCTCTGTCCAAAGCCATGTAATCCATAAATGAATTCCCAAAACTTAAAAGTCTGTCCGAAGTGTCATAATTGATCCCGATGGCCTTTGGTACTGTACCTGCAGTGGCTGTTTTAGACACAACGGTGACCATGGCGCCTCGGATTCCTGCTTTGATTACTCTGTAGGTAATTCCATCATAGGTGAAGGTTGTCCCTTTAGACAGGTTCCATGCAGCTTTTCCTTTATTCACCTCATTATAATTCTTAGACCGGTAAAGGCTCACCTGAGTAGCTCCACGGGACCATGACTTCATACTCTTATAAGGCCATGTATGGTTATACCATACTTTATTCCTGGGGCCGAAATTCGCTTCGTATACTTTCACTCCTTTGCCATTGTGAGACAGGTATATGGCAAAATGACGGTGGCCGCTGCCTTTATGCCAGCGGATCACATCCCCCTTTTTTGCTTTCTTGAAAAGCTTCTTCATGGCAGAACTGCTGCCGGTTTTGGCTGTACCAATCTTCTTGAAACTATCAGATCCCGGCACATAGGGATTATGGAAGATTTTCAATGTGGCATAGGTAACCAGGGCATTACATCCACCATTTGTAAAATCCATGCAGGTCGGAAAACCATTCTGATTCACGATGGAAGGTACAGTGATCATCTCATTGATCCTGCTCCCACCGGGAAAATCTTTCTTAACCTGTGCCAGCCGTGATTTGACCTGCCCCGCAGCTTCTGCCTTCTGCATCGTAAGCGGGCATAACAGTATCGTTAATACCAGGAACAAAGCAAGACTCAGGCGCATAAATCTGTTGATTTTTTCTGCTTTCATCTCATCCTCCTTCTCTCTTGATTTATGACATTCTGCTGACAGAAATATTGTACCATGAATTTATGAATTTGTCCTTATGAGTGCATAGCAAAAACCCCGGGAATCTTCGAAAGATTCCCGGGGGTTTTGTGACTGGAGCATATGGGACTCGAACCCACGGCCTTTTGACTGCCAGTCAAACGCGCTCCCAACTGCGCCAATGCCCCTTGTCTCTATCAATGATTCTACTACAAATCCCAGATACTGGCAAGAAACTTTTTGACAAATTTGTCCGGAATCCTTTGAAAGGTTCCGGATCTATCGAAAACCCCGGTAACGGTTGATGCAGGCGTAGACCTCCTGGGGGCGTACCTGGGCCAGATTTCCGGGAGTCCTGCTTATTTTTTCAGGATCCACAGGCCCGTTTTTCTCTAAAATATGACAGACGGAAGTGAGTATCTGCCCGATCCGGGCTTGAGGATTTCTTTCCAATTGCTCCGCCACATATCTCATCACATAGCTAAGAGTCGTCACCTGTTCCGGATCAACGATCTGCTCCACATATTTCAGATCCACTGTCTCCCTTCCCAAAGAGAAACTGTCTTTTCCAAATTGTTGTAACTTTATCTGATCATGTTTTCTCTCCAGTTTCCCAACCTGCAGGATCCTTCCCTGCTGAGACCAGGAGGACGAGTCTTCTGCCGCTTCTGCATCTGTCACAGGATAAGCCTCCCCGCAACAGGCACATATCTGTCTGACTTTCTCCGTGATATCCAGAGCAAGGTAGGTGTCCATCTGGAGAATATGATCAGCGATAGAGAAATAGGCTCCGGAACTTCCTGCTACAAGGATGGTGGATACCCCCTTCTTTTCATACAGGGTCCTGGCCTGATCGATAAATGGAGTGATGGGCTCCTTGTCCCGTGCGATTACCGACTGCATCAATGTATCTCTTACCATAAAATTTGTGGCAGAAGTATCTTCATCGATCAACAGGGTTTTGGCCCCGGAATCTAACGCCTCCACCACGTTGGCCGCCTGGGAAGTGGATCCGCTGGCATCCTCCGTAGAAAAATCCACAGTGTCTTTTCCGTTTGGAAGGTGATTGATAAAAGGGGAGATATTCACATGGGAGACTGCTCTCCCATCCTCTGCCCGTATCTTCATGGCAGTGGAATCTGTGATGACGTACTCTCTCCCGTCCCCCCGGATATGATTATAGACGCCTCGTTCCAACGCTTTCAGCAAGGTTGACTTTCCATGATAACCTCCTCCCACGATAAGGGTGATCCCCCTGGGAATTCCCATCCCTGTCAGATTCCCTTTATGGGGTAAGGTCAGGGCTACTTCCATGGACCGGGGACTTCGGAAAGGCACTGCTCCCTTCATAGGCTTATCAGAAACCCCGTTTTCCCTGGGAAGGATGGATCCGTTGGCGATAAAAGCTATCAGACCTCTCCGGACCAGTTCTTCCCGGATTGTATGCTGGTCTTCAGCCAGATGCACCACATCTTCCAGTCTGTCTGCGTCCAGATTTCGATAACACAGGGCTCTGCGGACACAATCCGGCAGGTACTGATACAGGATCTTTTCAAGTTCCACACTGTTGATCGTCCTTCCATTTGCAGGAAAACCAACCTCGAATCTCACCAGCAGTTTCTCCCTATCCAGCCTGAGGGCGGTCCGGGAAAGTACCTGCTGGCCACAGCGGCTGATGCTCATAAGTCCACTCTTCCCGGATCCTTTTGCCTGGAACATATAGGTGGATAAAGCCTTTCCGAAAGCCCGGATCAGATAGTCCTGCAATGCGATTTTCTTATAAGTTTTATCAAAAAGCCTGTCAGGAAAACCGGCTTTTTCTCCGGAAAGTTCCAGACTCAATTTCGAAGGCGCTGCAAAAGGGTCTCCCTGGACATGTTCAATATGAAGAACATAGTCCGGAAACCGATAGCTCCCCTTCAGGTCCTTGTAAGCAGGATAACTCTTTCTATGAATCTTTCTTAATTTATCTTGCAATTGAATCTCTGTGTTCATTCTGCTCCTACCTTAATATAGCCTCCCGCAGTCTTTCTTCCTGAGAAATAGGATGCCTCGGGCTCTTTTTTACAGGAAAACATCTGCCGGATCACCATATCCAAGGGCAAAGTACCTACACGGTCAAAACCGACGGAGTCACTTATAATCACGTCTCCATTCGTCATGATGCCCAGCATCATCATCATATGGTATCCCCCGTTCCCTGCCTCATAGATAACAGGATATCCTTTACTCAGATGCTGTGTCAGGTCTTCCGCCACAGTCTCCTTATCAAAAGCTGTGATATAAACATGGGGAATCTCCTTGAGATCCAGCACCCTGCTGATTCCCTTCAAGGCCAACGGCATCTGTTTGGAAAGGGATTTGGCATAATTCCTCTCCCATGCTTCTTCGTTGGCTTTGGGTTCCAGTTTGGAGATTACCTGGTCCGGCCCCCATTCCTCCTCCGGGTACCAGGCCCCGATGGTGGTAGCTGTACAGCATACGGCACATCCATGCATCCACACATATTCACTGTAATCCCCGTACCGGTAAGCTCCCTGGTCATAATTCCTGTAAACACGGGTCCCGGATTCCCCCGTCCGGACAGACAGATCCCAGTAATCTCCGCCGCCAAACTGATCATACACATTGATGCAGAGAGACTCCTCCGTCGATCGGTTTTTGCAGGTGATAATCGCAGTTCCTTCCTGCAAGGCCTTTACCCTGCCTTCCGGGTCCACAGTTACCGTACCGGGATCACTGCTGGTCCATCTAAGAGAAGCCGCAGAGATCTCATTCCCGCTATCCAAGGTATGGTATGGAATCTCCCAGCTGTCCCCCGATAACATAAAGGCAACCTCTTCTTCAATGGAAAATGGAGTCTCAGATTCAGGCATCGATTCTGCGGAGCTGATTTCTGTGGTGTCTTCTTCCAGATAGGATGCCTCTGTGAATTCCGTCTCATTCTTCTCTTCGCTGCTGTTTTTGTCGGATCCTTTCCCCTGAAGTCTGCATCCGGTTAAGATCAGAATCAGGCAGGCAAAGCATAAAAAATATACTGATAAACGATGATATAATTTCTTCATAATACTACTCTTTTTTCTGGAAATGTTGATAATCCTTCACGCTGTTCCAGCTTCCTCCCCAGGTGAATCCCCTTTCGTCAAAGAGCTGATAGCAGAGATCATTTCTGTCTATTTTATAGGGATTTTCGGCTGACCGGTCCACGTAATCCCCGGCATTGACCGGAACAAAGCCATCGGAAGTAATGTAAGGATTATACAAGGGATTGATATCGATCGCCCTCCCGTAAGCATGCTGGGACAGGCGTCCGGTCCCCGCCACCGGGCGGAAATTAAAACAGGAAGTGTTATTATCCTCCATAGACAGTTCATCATCCCCTCCATATTCATCTACCAGCAAGATTTTCTCTATGGGGTATTCTTCCTGATAGAGTTGGCGGAAAATGTACAGAAGATCCTTGGCAATTTCCTTGTTACATACGATTTCACCGATGTGGGTCTCCCCGTCAAATCCCCTGTGCAGGACTCTCAGATAACGTAAGTTTTTACGTTTTGTGGTGCAGTCCTTTCCAAATGATACTCCGTCCATCCTGTCAAAAACCTTGTCAGAGATGGGTTCTGAGCTGAATAATTCATCGATATCGATACCTTCAAGATCCTCCCCGGAGAGAACCGTTCCGGCATCCATATCCATAACCTCCGAAACCGGCTTTCCACTTTGTGCTTCTTCCGTGGATTCCTCCATTACGTCTGTATCATTTGTTACTTCTTCCGTAGCTTCCAGGGTGTTTATCATCTCTTCAGTTGCCTCCGTGGTTTCCTCCAATTCTTCAGAG
Organism: uncultured Lachnospiraceae bacterium; assembly: GCA_946538445.1. Taxonomy (GTDB): domain Bacteria; phylum Bacillota; class Clostridia; order Lachnospirales; family Lachnospiraceae; genus Anaerobutyricum. The sequence continues at coordinate 4,822 of CAMNGO010000048.1, read as the reverse complement.
GATGCTTCCGTAGCTGTCGAAGCTTCCGTCGTTTTCTCCGTAGTCTCCGTCGATTTCCCAAGCTGTATTCTCATCTGGCAGGAAGTGAGCAGGATCAATCCTCCCAGAGACAATACCATGGCTAAGAGTTTCTTTTTACTCATTTTTTTCCTCCATGTCCAGAATATTCTGCAATTGGATTCTCTGTCCGTCCTCCAGGCAGAGTTCTTTCTTCATAAGATCAATCTTCTTAATCCTGCCGGTGAGACTGTGGAAAGACCCTCCTGCCTTCTTCTCATCCGGTTTAAAATAATAGAAGGTAATATCAGGCTTTTCCGAATCCTTTGACAGAAGGAGCATGAGTTTTCTGTCCATCTGGTCCGTCTCATCCTCTGATAATTCAACCCCTTTTTCCGTGTATCTGGCCACTTCTTTTACTGCCTCACCATAACCGGTCAGGGCAGCAAAGGGTGCAAACTGGGCGGCACGTTTATAGAGGGACATACGCATATGGTTTTTTGGTTCAAAGTGGGGAAGATCTATGATATCTCCATAGAGGTCTTCCGCACTCTGTTTCTTATCTGTTTTCATGCTTTGTGGCCTCCCACTTGTTTGTTCCTTTCTCTACCGGTGGCTCCTTCTTTAAAATTCGTCCCTTTCAGGATAGCATTCTTCCCATATTTCTCTTTGATGGAAAGCATGGCTTCCTGCAATTTTCTCTCTTTTTCTTCATCTATATGTTCTTTTTCTCTCCGTTTTTCCAGCATCTCATAATCGGTGAACAAATCCAGCTGTTCATAAGCCGGTTTTCTGGCCTCCTCACTGTTCTCCGGGAGGATATGATTAAAAGAAAGGTTCAGTTTTCGAATCAGAAGATCCGGATCTACGATCCTGTCGTACAAGGCAAGCGTCGCCCTGGAAATTTTCTTGCCGGAGGAACTGGGTCGGTCCAGATTCTCCGTACCATGAGCAGGTTGGGGAGCTATCCTTCCGTACCAGTCTTTCTTGAGTCTGTTTTTATATTTTTTTCGGATTGCCGGATCCTCCAGGCTTTCTATATCATAATTTACGGTGAGGACAACCTGATCCGTCACCATCTTTTTATCCACCAGATCCAAGGCTGCCGCCTCCGCCATCTCATGGACTACATTTCTTGCCTTTTCAAAATCATAGGGATACTGAAGGACCTGGCCGGAACTGATGGAATTATTCTCCGGCCGGTAGTCCTTGATCAGATCCATGGTACAAGGCTCCCAACCCCATGCATGGTCGATCAGAAGTTCGGCATTCACCCCGAACAAGTCATAGAGCAGGTTTTCATTCATCAGGGAGCATCGGGCGATATCCCCCATGGTTTCCAGACCGTAGGCTTCCAGCTTTCCGGCATATCCTTTCCCGATCCTCCAGAAATCAGTGAGGGGTTTATGGCTCCAGAGCAGCCTGCGGTAACTCATCTCATCCAAAGATGCAATGCGAACCCCGTCCTTGTCTGCTTCCACATGTTTGGCACCAAGATCCATGGCGATCTTAGCCAGATAAAGGTTGGTCCCTATGCCGGCCGTGGCGGTGATCCCGGTTTGGGACAGTACATCCTGTATCATCCGCATGGCCAGCTGTCGGGCTGTCAGATGATAAGTGTTCAGATATCCTGTCACATCCATGAGAACCTCATCGATGGAGTAGACGTGTATATCTTCCGGCGCGATATATTTCAGATATATATCATAGATCCGGGTGCTGTATTCCATATAGAGGGCCATCCGGGGTGTCGCTGTGATGTACCCAAGTTCCAGGGACGGATCCAAGGCCAGATCCGGGGCCGAATCAGAACGCCCGGTAAAGCTATGGCCGGGGGCCCGGCGGAGTCTCTCCCCATTGATTCGTCGTACTGCCTGCACAACTTCAAAGAGTCTGGCTCTGCCGGATATGCCATATGCCTTCAGGCTCGGAGATACCGCAAGACAGATGGTCTTCTCTGTCCTGCTGTCATCCGCGACCACAAGATTGGTGGTCAGGGGATCCCTGCCCAGCTCACGGCATTCCACAGATGCATAAAAACTTTTCAGATCGATTGCGATGTAGGTCCGTTCCATCCCAAAACCTCTTCTTGAATATTATATGTTACTTTATCTTTAAGATATAGCTGTCCTTCAGATCCGGTTTCCTGCTGTGGATGCAGGTCATCCCTGTAAATGATATCTCCGGGTCATCCGCCATCTCCCTGAGGACATCCATATGATCTTTCGCGTCTTCTGCCGGGTGGTAAGGAACTGCCTCCACCCTGTCCGCAAGAATCAGGGACAGACTCATCTTCCGGCATATATGAAGGATGCCATTCTTAAGATAAGGCCGGCATATCTTCATCAGGTAGATCTCTGAGTCTCCGCAGTAATTTCCATAGCACTTTTCTCCCAGCAGGTCCATAGTTCCCGCCGGATCTGCCAGGGAGATGACACGGCATCCTGCTTCCAGGCAGGCACGGATGAATTCTGCAGTGGCGTCTGCAATCCGATGAAGAAGACGGATCAGGAGGGCCTCCTGCTCTCCGTCTTCCATACACAGATACAGATCCATGGGATTCATCAAGGCGGCCAGGATGGAAAATGGAGCTTCCACCTCCAGCAGGATTGGTCTGGTTTTATGCACGGCAATCAGATGAACCATTGACAGGATCATGGGATCTGAAAGCAGGTCGAAGTCCATATCCTGCATCTGAGCAAGGTTCTTTACGCAATAAGAAGAAGGAACAATATAAGTCCCGTCATTGCGGATCCTCCTGCCATATACGACGGCCTCCAGATTCTGCCAAGCCGGAAGGACCCAGTAATCTCTTCCCATTAACCCGGCTCTTTCCTCCAGAATCTTTCCGACTCTCTCAGGATTGGTGAGGCTATGGAACCAGGCCTGGTCAGGCAGATTCCCTGTGGTGACCGTCTCTATGGAGGGACAGTTCCAATCCACAGTACTGCTGTCCTGCTTGAATAGAAGGCCTTTGTCCGCTGCACTGTTCAATTTTGCGGATGCTTTTACGTCTTCATACATATCTATCGTTATCAATATTTACTCAAAAAACATGTGCTCTACGAAGAGATCCTGAAACAGCTCATGGTTGGCCAGGCTGATTTCCTTCGCAATCCGGGTCACTTTTAAAAACCGGTCTTTTATGGCAGGATCCTTAGAGAACAATGCAGCGCCGGCGAGAGAACTGTTCCCCACGGCTCTGATCTTGCTCTCCAGTTCTTTCGGAAGCATGCCGATTCCCACTGCCTTATGACAGTCGATCTTCTGACCAAAACCGCCGGCCAGATAAACTCTTACCACCTGATCACAGCCGGCACCGTAAGAATCCAGGAGGATTTCAATACCTGCACGGACGGCAGATTTCGCCAGCTGGACTTCCCTGACATCCTTGGCAGTAAATATCACATCCTCTGCCAGGGGGAATCCGTCCTCAAGATACCTGTCCTCCATGAGGCCGGTCTCGTCCACAAGCTCTTCTTTCCGTAACTCATACACAGTCTCTATGACTCCGGAGCCGCAGATACCGACAGGCTTCTTGTCTCCAATGGTAGAGACAGATAACTCTCCATCTCTGATTTCGACCCTGTCGATGGCGCCTGGAGTGCCAGCCATTCCATGGCTGATATTTCCTCCCTCAAAGGCCGGTCCTGCAGCAGTGGAGCAAACCAGGATACCATGTCGGTTCCCTATAGCCATCTCCCCGTTGGTTCCCAGATCGATAAGAATCGATATTTTGTCCTCCAGGTCCATCCCGCAAGACACAATTCCACTTACAATATCTGCACCCACATAGGTACTGATACCAGGAAGGAGGGTAAAATTCATATATGAATGCAGTGAAATGTCTACCGGACGGAAGGGAAAAATCCCCAGCTCATCGCAGGGCAGCCCCTGGAGGAGATGTTCCATGGTGGTGTTTCCGGAGAGAATCACCGGGATCTTCAGTTCTGTCACTGCATCCCCCAGTCCCAGTCCTGCACACAGTCGGTTCAGGTCATTAAAAACCAGTTCCTGCATATTTTCCCCTTCCCCACGGTTTGCTGCTTCTATCCTGGATATGACATCCGCTCCATAGACGCACTGACTATTCATGGTGGTGAGGGTTTTTATCGTTCGATCTCTTTCCCTATCAACCAGGCTGGCAGCGATGGTGGTGGTTCCGAGGTCAATCGCCAAAGCACAGGAGGAAAGGATTTCCGGAGCCAGAACATTACCATCCCTGTTCGCCGGCTCCTGTACTTCATCTTTCTCATTCTCAGTGATCTCAAGAATGATATTTCCTTCCATTTTCACCAGGCAGGCCAACCGGTAACCTTCTTGAATTTCAAGCTCCGTTAATGTCACCCTGTCACCCTCCCGGGGGGGTGGGGCATCCCGGAGAAACCGTACTTTGCATTTCCCACAGGTTCCCTTTCCTCCGCAATCAGCCTGGAGAAAATGCCCGGCTCTCCTGAGATGGTAAAGCAGGGACTCTTCTTTATCCCGGATCGTAATATTGATTTTCTTACCCAAATGCTCTCCCTGCCTTTCCATAATACTTATCTGCCCGGAATCACTTCACAATAAATCTACATGCCAAATTCCCGGCAGAGGGATTCAAATCTCCCTCTCTCTTTTTCTTTTATCTCTTTTGAAAGGTCATTCATACAGTGATGAATCACGTCCGCATCCTTCAGAACCTCATCCATGGGGCTGTCCACGGAAAGCTTATCATCATGGTGATAAATCATGGAGCAGATCTGTTCGGTTTCCGCATCTTCGGTAAGGTTCAGTTCCCCCAGGATCTTTCTTGCCAGCTCCGCCCCCTTGTGGGCATGATCAT
>CAMNGO010000047.1 GCA_946538445.1 uncultured Lachnospiraceae bacterium | reverse complement strand
CGTAAGTGGTGCCTTTTTCTGGAATCTTCCTAATATATACTATATATTTAGTTCTCTCTCTTCTGAAGAAACTCCGGAATCCTGATCTCCATATTGTCAGCAGCTGCGGAACGGTCCACATATCTTCTGGTATTAGGAGTTGTATCTCTGCTGGTAAAAGTCGGTGTTCCGCCAGCAGGGGCCTGAGCCGGACGTCCGGATCTTGCTGTTTCTCCACCACCCATCATGGGTCTGGGACTTCTGGGACTGTCATCATGGATTCCGGTAGCAATAATCGTGATGCTCACTTCATCTTCTGCCACGTCTTCACTGTCAACATTACCGAAGATAATATTTGCCTCATCACCGGCTTCCTGTGTAAGGTAGGAAACTGCTTCATATACCTCCTGAATACCAACATCACCGGAGAAGTTGATGATGATATCTGTAGCGCCTTCTACTGTAGTCTCAAGCAATGGACTCTCCATGGCTTTCTTGATAGCATCTACTGCCTTGTCTTCACCCGTTCCGGTTCCGATTCCGATATGGGCGATTCCTTTATCACGCATTACAGTCTGAATATCTGCAAAGTCAAGATTGATCAGACCCGGCTTAAAGATAAGATCCGTAATTCCCTGAACGCCTTGCTGAAGTACTTCGTCTGCCTTGATAAATGCATCCTTGATGGATGTTCTCTTATCACAGATCTCAAGAAGCCTGTCGTTCGGAATGATAATCAAAGTATCAACACTGTCTTTTAATCTCTCTATTCCGGCCAACGCATTATTCATACGTGGTTTTCCTTCAAACATAAAGGGCTTGGTAACAACACCTACGGTAAGGATACCCAGATCTTTGGCAATCTGTGCAACGATAGGAGCTGCTCCGGTACCGGTTCCGCCACCCATACCACATGTGACGAACACCATATCTACATCTTTCATAAGGGCAGTGATCTCATCCCTGTTCTCTTCCACAGCCAGCTCGCCGATCTCAGGTTTCGCACCTGCGCCGAGACCTTTCGTCAGCTTCTCCCCGATCTGAACACGGGTTGCGGCCTTACACATATCAAGAGCCATCTTATCGGTGTTAACCCCGATCAGTTCCACACCGCCGATCTCCTCGTCCACCATACGGTTGACAGCATTATTACCGGCTCCGCCTACACCGATAACCAAGATTTTTGCCTGCCCAATTTCCTCATTTGACATAATTTCCAGCAAGGTTTTTTCCTCCTTAATTATATGTAAATATCACATACACATATTATTACCTAATATATATAATAAAGTCTTTTTACTAAATAATCAACATAAAATTTTGGTAGTTTATAATAATCAGAACCATTCAGGCAGACTTACTTATTCTCCCGGAATGTGATGATATCTTTGTCATCGGTAAAGAGATGCATATCGATGATCCCGGACTCGCTTTTTTGGGAAACGGAACGCAGGATCTCTGATATCTTGGACATCTTATTTTCCAGAAAACGGGTTCCCCCGAGATAGATCTGATATTTCCCGGAGACAAGATAGATATGATTCTCCCCTTCGAAGTGGATTCTTGATACGTCAAGATTGTAGGAAGTAATCTTCTTTGTTATGAAGATGATGGTATCAAAATAATTCCCGTCCACAGGTATCTTTTCACCCAATACCATCTTGTCAAATTTTACCCCTGTCACCACAGGAACCCCTCTTAGAAGCATGTTCCTGCTCTCCTGAGCTATCCCTTCAGAATCAAAATACACGTTTTTCTCCATGTACTGAAAGACTCCTGCCCGGATTCCTTCCTTCACCTTTACCTTCAGTACATGTGGCTGTTTCAAAGATACGGACATGGATACCTGGTCGATAAAAGGAAGATACGTATCCCCAAACAGTTTGTTAACCACGATCATGGCAAGGGAATTCTCCACATAGTGCTGTTTCTTGATGGCGCTGATCACTTCTTCTTCCGAGTAGGTGATATGGTCACTTGGCTCGATCTTCTCGATGGAAAACTCTTTGATTATAAAATAGATTGCAAGTCCTATAAGAAGGAGAATCAGGAACACTGCGATCAGTTTATGGAATTTTCGGCTCTTTCTCCTTTTTACGAGAGCAAACCTACGCTCGTTCATATATCCTCCTTCACACTTCAGCTATCAGCTATCTGTCTGGGATTCAAAGTTATGGACAATCTCCTTAAATCTTCTGCCACGTTCTTCATAGTTCTTAAACATCCCCCAGCTGGCGCATGCGGGGGACAGCAATACAGCATAACCCGGCTTGGCATACTCTCTTGCATAATCCATCGCTTCTTCAAAGGACTGTGCATGTACCACCGGAGAGAAGTCCATCCTGGCTGCCGTATCCGCAATGGCATCCGCCGTGGCACCCATAACGATCAGACATTTTACTTTATCTCCGAAGGATCCGATCCACTCCTCATAGCTTGATTTCTTATCGTAACCGCCTCCCAGGAGTATGGTAGGTTTTACCATGGCCTGGATGGCCTTGATGGCTGCATCCGGGTTGGTCCCTTTCGAATCGTTGTAATAATCCACACCATCCACGGTGTCTACATATTCAATGCGGTGTTCCACCGCCGTAAATGACATGACACCCTTTCGTATTGCTTCCACGGGAACGCCCATATAATAACATATCCCGATAGCGGCCAGTATATTTTCATGATTATGTCCTCCCAGGAGACGAATCTCCTCAAGAGAACAAACCGGGATGTCCTGATTCCCTTCTCTGATGACAAATGTCCCGTCCTTCAGAAGGATTCCCTCTTTCAGTTCCTCTTTTCTGCTGAACATAACCGGTCTGGCCGGGGTTCTTTCCGCCATATTTCTGGTGATGGGATCGTCATAATTGAGAATGATGACATCCTCTTTTGTCTGATTCTTAGAAATGGAAAGTTTGGTTTCCCCGTAGACTTCCATACTGCCATGCCGGTCCAGATGATCCGGAGTCAGATTCAGGACCGCACTGACAGCAGGCTTGAAATCAATGATGGTTTCCAGCTGAAAGCTGCTGATCTCTGCGGCTATGACAGAGTCCTCCCTGGTGTCAAGAGCGACACTGGTATAAGGAATCCCGATGTTACCCACCACAAATACGGATGGATAATATTCTTCCAGAATCTTACCTACCAGGGCAGTCGTCGTGGTCTTCCCGTTGGTTCCCGTGATGGCAGCGATGCGGCCCTTCCCGAAATGGTAAGCCAGCTCTATTTCTCCCCAGACAGGTTTCTCTTTCTCATAAAAAACTCTGGCAATGGGTTTGTCCGTGGGGATACCGGGAGACATGACCAACAGGTCAAAGCGGTCTGCCAGTTCCGGCTTCACTTCTCCCAGTACAAAATCCAGTTCCATATTCTCCGGCACTTTACTCCGGATACTCTCTTTATCCAAATCTACATTACCGTCATAGATCGTGGCGGAAAGCCCTGCTCTTCCAAGAAGCTGGGCGGCTCCGATCCCACTGACACCTGCGCCGGCAATCAATATTTTTTTCTCTGTCAGATCCATGTTAACCTCTCAATTCCATGGTAAATGTTTAAAAAGCAAGCAGTCCGATCAGGCACAGCACTGCGGTGGTGATCATGAACATGGAGACAACTTTTGTCTCAGGCCATCCTCCCAGCTCAAAATGATGGTGTATCGGTGCCATTCGGAATATACGTTTCTTGGTGCGTTTATAGTATCCAACCTGGATGATAACAGATACTACTTCCATAAAATAAATGAATGCTATGATGGGAAGAAACAGCGGAATCTTCAGCATAAAGCAGGTGGATACCACAAAACCTCCCAGGGCAAGTGAACCGGTATCCCCCATGAAAACCTTGGCGGGATGAGTGTTGAAGCACAGGAAACCAAGCAGGGCACCGATCATGGCGCTGGTTACAGGCTCCAGCCCAGTGTTTTGTCCCACGGCGATCACGGTAAGGAAAAGGGCGATGACGGAAGTAACACTGGAGGCAAGGCCGTCCAGACCATCCGTAAAGTTGGCGCCGTTCACCGTTCCAAGAGCAACAAAGATCAGGAAGGGAAGGTAAAGTATACCTAAATCAACGGTTCTTCCTGAAAGGAAGGGAATGATAATATCCGTCCCGACTCCTGAATACTTAATCATATAGATTCCAAATAAGATTGCTACAATCAGCTGCCCCAACATCTTCTGGATTTCAGTGAGACCGAGATTTCTCTTCATGACTACTTTGATGTAATCATCTGCAAATCCAATGAGAGCAAATCCAAGGGTCACCAGGACAACCGGTGTGATTGCAGGATACATAGGAAAATAGAAGGCACAGCCTGCGATCAGTCCGATGATGATCAGAACTCCCCCCATGGTGGGTGTTCCTGTCTTCTTAAGATGGGACTGTGGCCCATCTTCCCTGATATACTGACCGAATTTTAATCTATGTAAGAATTTCAGCATCCCGGGACCCAGGATCTGAGTAACCAAAAAAGCAATTAACGCCGGTATTGCAATCGTGTAATACATACCTGATACCTCCATTATGTTTATTTCATGTTCTGAGACAAGACTTTATACAGTATAATCCGACTCCCGGATTTAATCAATGGTTAGATTGCATAACTTAAAGAAAAATATGTTTCATTTTTTCTTATTTTTTTTGATGAATTCGTTAAGATAATATTCTGTCTTTTCCGAGCCGGAGGTCTTCTGCTTGGTCGGCTGGATATCCAGGATGTCCACGATTGCCTTCATACACTCCCTCTCCAGTCCCACTGCCAGTCTCGCATTATCCTGACGTTTAATGTGCGGCTCATCGATTGTAACATAGATGAGGACCTGTGGGTCATTCACCGGAGTGAAGCCCATAAAGGAAATGTAATAGTCCTTCTTATTTCTGGGGAGTTTTTCTGCCGTACCCGTCTTTCCGCCGATATCATACCCGTCAATCTGCGCCTTCACACCGGTGCCTGATTCCACGGTTTCTCTCAGATAAGAGCGGATCCGGTTGGAGGTCGATGCGGAGATGGTATTCCTCAGGACTTCCTTCTCCTTGGTCTCAACGATATCCCCTTTATTATTCTGTATCTCCTTTACAATATGCGGCTGGTAATAATACCCTCCGTTGATCAGAGAGGCAAAGCCACTGGCCATCTGGATCATGGAACAGTTAAAGTTCTGTCCGAATGCATTAGTGGCAAGTGACGAAGAGTTCCCGTAATTGGATGCATTGTACAGCAAGTTGGAGGTATCTGCTTCGCCGGGTAGATCTATGCCCGTCTTCAGGCCAAAGCCGAAAAGATTCTGATAATAGTAGAACTTGTCCGCTCCCTCTTTAAATGCTATGTTCATCATAGCAACGTTGCAGGACTCAGAAACAGCCTGCTTGAGACTGATGTTGCCATGTACGTGGGAACAGCCGATGTTGCGATTGGATACATGGAGAGAACCGGTACATACGTAACTCTCATCCCCCTTTAACACACCGCTCTCCAGGCCTGCGCACACGGTAAATGGTTTGTATGTGGAACCCGGTTCATGGGTATCACTGATCACAGGATTCCTCCAGACCGTACTGAGGGCTTCCCACTTGGTAAGCCTCTTGTTGTTTGGTTTGACTTCCTCACCTCTGGCTTCCTTCTCCATCACTTTTCTGGTGTAGCGGTCGATGGATTCAATCTGAGCGTCAGAGAATTTATAATGAAGATAGTCCTCATTGACAGGATCATTCAGATCGAAGGGATCGGAACTGGCCATACCAAGGATCTCGCCGTTTTTCGGGTTCATAACCAGGATGCTGGTCTCTTTACTTCCGATTACATTGTCACATTCTTTTAGTTTCTCTTCTATAACCTGCTGAATCTGGAGATCTATGGTGCTGACCACAGAATTTCCGTCCACAGCTTCCTTGATGGTTTCTTCTTCGATAAGTTCCTGATCTAAATAAGAATATGTCCTTCCGTTGATTCCATTTAATGTAGAATTATAATACTGCTCGATTCCCCAGTTTCCAACATTTCCGGATGAGGTGAAACCGATCAGATGGCAAGCCAGGGATCCGTATGGATATACCCTTTTATAGTAAGATTCAAAGGTGATACCTCTGATATTCTTGGCAAGCTGAATCCTGGCTTTCGTTTCCGCAGAATCCGTTTCCTTGGCTTTGCGGTTGAATTCCTTTTTAAACTTTTCATAAGCAGATATTTCCTGATAGGAAAGGGCCGTCTTTACAGGAACATAGTAGGAGTCCCGATTATTCTGGATCTTTTCCCTGACTTCGTATTCCTCCACACCGAAAAATTCGACAACAGCCTGCACGGTGGCTTCCAGCCATTTCTCCTGCTTCTCGGTGTCAGTACCTGTATAGATATTCTTCGGTTCAAGGATCAGCGTGTACAGCTTCTCGTTCCCTGCCAGGATATTGCCGTTCCTGTCGTAGATATTGCCACGTTCGTAGGGAATCTCAGAACTGCTGTCCGTCTGTGTTCCCAGCACCGTCGTAGTGTAATCCTTACCCTTTAATATATTCCATATAACAATTCGTCCGATCAAAATCAAAAAGAGGCAAATGATTACGAGGTAGGTAATCATAATTTTGCCCCTTAGCTGTTCTGTCAGACGGATTTTTTTCTTCGTATTATTTTCCATCTAACCACCTGTCTATCCTGTTATCATGAAAACCTCTTCCATAGTTATAACCATATTGCCATAACTATATCAGAAATCTCATTTTTTATCTACACTTTCATATTGCCGGAAATAGTCACTGGAATCCTGATAATAATAGATGATATGATCATGCTCCGGATAAACCATATTTAATTCCTTTTGTGCATAGTCCCGGATGCTGTCAAGGTTAACCACGCTGTTCAGCTCGGAGCGGATGGATACCTGTCTGGACTGCAGATCGGTTTTTTCCTTTCTGAGTACTTTCACGGTCTCTGCCATATGATTCATTCTGGAAATCTCTCTCACATAGAAGAGAGCAGCAGTGAAAATCACCACAACTGCCAGGATAGTCATGACCGTAAATCTCCAGTCAAAAGCCTCATGGGTCTTGACGATCTTTTTAGGTCTTCTCTTTCTGGCAGGTTCTGTAACGGGTCTTCGTTTTCGGGGAGAGGTGCCTTCGAATTCGTATTCGTAGGGGACTTCTTCTATTTTTCTTGCTGTGTTCCCGTAGATGTAATTAAAGCGTTCTGTTGTGTTGTTTAACGACATTTTGCTACCCCTCCAATGATTTCATAGATCTTTCTTAACCCCGTATCTTTTAATCTATGATTCTCCGTTCAAATACCCTCAGTTTTGCACTCTTGGAGCGAGGATTCTCATTTTGTTCTTCCTCACTTGGCACAATTGGTTTACGTGTGATTACCTGTCCTTTTGACACCCTTCCGCAGACGCAGACGGGAAATTCGGGAGGACAGATGCACGGACTCTGGCAAGTCCGAAATATATTTTTTACGATACGATCTTCCAGGGAATGAAATGTGATGACACATAACCTTCCGCCGTCGTTCAGAAGATCGATCATAGTCTCAAGGCTGTCCTTTAATACATCCAGTTCCTGATTCAACTCGATGCGGATAGCCTGAAATGTCTTCTTGGCAGGATGTCCGCCACTCATGCGGACTTTTTTGGGAATCGCTGCTTTGATGATCTCGGTCAGCTGTCCCGTCGTTTCGATACTCTTTTCTTCGCGGTATCTGGCAATATGTTTTGCGATATTCTTGGCAAATTTCTCTTCGCCATAATCCCGTATGATATGGTATAACTCCATCTCCGAATACTGGTTCACGATGTCCCTGGCAGTCCGTGTCTGCCTCTGGTCCATACGCATATCCAAAGGAACATCCTCACGGTAAGTGAATCCCCTGTCGGAATTATCCAACTGGTAGGAGGAAACCCCCAGGTCCAGCAGGATGCCGTCAACTCCTCTGATGGACAGTTCATCCAGTCTTTGTTTCATCTGTGCATAATTGCTTCGGACGATGGTGACCTGTTCTTTGTAGGGTTCCAGTTTCGCAGATGCAGCTTCAATAGCGTCCCCATCCTGGTCGATTCCGATGAGTCGCCCTCCTCCGGTCAGTCTTTTTACAATCTCCAGAGAATGTCCGGCACCACCTAGGGTACCGTCCACATAGATACCGTCCGGCTTGATATGTAGAGATTCGATCGTCTCTTCCAACATGATCGATTTATGTTTAAATTCCATATCTTACCTCCCTAGAAGGCCAGGTTCTCTGCGATATCAGATATGGATTCATCTTCATTTTCCTCGAATTCATCATAGTATTCGAGACCCCAGATCTCCACCCGGTCCAGCATTCCGATGATAAGCACATCTTTGGTGATATGGGCGTAATCCCGAAGAGTCTGAGGAATCAGAAACCTTCCCTGTTTGTCCGGTTCCACATCCTCGGAACTTCCGATAAAATGTCTCTTCAAACGCCTGGTGTCCTTGTGCAGCGGAGGCAACTCTTCAAGGGTAGCAGAAAACTTATCCCACTCATCCATCGGGAATAAATAAAGACAGTTTTCAAATCCCTTTGTAAGGCAAAACCGATTGCCCAGATCTTCACGAAACTTTACCGGCAAGATAAGACGCCCTTTGGCATCCAAGCCATGTTGAGCCTGACCTTTGAGCATTTATCTCACCCCTTCCTCCATTTTTCTTCCACAAAATGACACTTTTCACCACAATTCACCACTTAAACCTATTCTAACCCACAATTTAACGAAATGCAACATTAAATCCCACTTTTTTTAATATTTTTGTAACATCTGTGTATAAGTCCAGCGCCATGCGGCAGAACACGCTGTCATGTTTACATGTAAAGCTGTTCTGACATAGGGCGCGACAAGCATGATCGAAGCGAAGCAGTACGCTGCGAAGCGAGATCCTGCTTGGAGGATTGCGGGAGCACGACAGTGCGGAGCAATCCTGACTTATACAGTACTTCAGATTCGTGCTGGCACGAAAATCTGACTATGCTTTAGAGAAGATGAGCGTGATCGAAGCGAAGCACAAAAAAAACAGCCACAGAAATATATCTGTGACTGTTTGACATAAATACTTATCAGATTTTATCAGTCTTCCTTTTTCTCATAAAAATCACCAGGCAGGTCATTGCGTAGATCGCAGCGACAGCGATCATAATCATCATCACTTTCGGGTCATTTTCCCCCAACAATAATAATAATCCCTGCCTTAAGGTGACGATACCGAATACGGAGAATACTATAAAAGCGATCCCATGGAGAAAGCCTTCCGGCATCTTGCTTTTCAGAAGGTAGCCGGCCATCATTCCAAGGATATCTGCTGCAAAGAGACCGATACAGCAGGCAGACCACACGATCAGTCCTGCCCCCATCCCTTCGTTCGCTCCAAAAGTTATGGCGGTCAGTTGTGTTTTATCTCCCAGTTCTGCCACAAAAAAAGTGGAGAACACCGCCAGGGCAGCAAAGCGGGATAAGAGACCTGTCTTTCCTTCTCCATCCTCTTCTTCTTCATCTTCGCCTGCCAGGGTGGAGATGGCAAAATACATAAATGCACAGGCAGCGATAATACGGATCAGCCAGGTGGGAACAAACTCACTGACCAGTCCCCCGGCCAGAACCGCAATGCCGTTTAAAACCATGATGGCAGCCGCTGTGCCGATCAGGATATCCCTGATCTTATATTTGGATGTGAGGGCAATAAGCATTAGCTGTGTCTTATCCCCCATCTCGGCGATAAATTCTGTTAGCAGTATTTTCCAGAATAAAAGCATTTCAATCTCCAATTATATTATAAAGAAAGCCGGCATTATGCCGGCTGATTGAGTCTGTCTATTTCATAAAGTCTCTGTAGACCGGAAGGACGATCTCAGGTGTATCCAGCATGACAATCTCCCCATCATGCATCCACATTACCTCATCACATAGTTCTGCGAGGGTGGACAGACTGTGGGATACGATTACCACGGTACGGTCACGTTTGGAGATCAGTTGTTTCATCTTCCCATAACTTTTCTTTCTGAATTTCTCATCGCCTACACTTAAAACTTCGTCGATCAACATGATCTCCGTCTCAAGAACGGCGGTGATGGAGAAAGCAAGTTTGGAGTACATACCACTGGAATAGGTCCTTACCGGCATATCGATGAAAGTTCCGATTCCGGCGAAATCGATGATCTCGTTCATCCGTTCCTTGATCGTTGCCTCATCAAATCCCAGCAGCATACCGGAAAGGAGGATATTCTCTCTTCCGCTTAATTCCTTATTAAAACCTACACCGATAGAAAGCAAAGAGATGGAATGTCCATGCAGATCGATCTCTCCACTGTCCGCAGAAAAGATTCCGGCAATGGCACGGAGCATAGTGGATTTGCCGCTGCCATTCTTCCCGGTAATCCCCAGAATCTGTCCCTCTTTCACCTCGAAAGAGACATTTCTTACTGCCTGGAAAACCTCCTGTTTTACCTTGCGCAGTTTGAAGAAATTCTGTTTGATGGACTGTGCCTTCAGACTTCTATATTCTATACATACATTTCGCACACTGATGGCGCTCTTGGTGTTTGTGAATTTCGATTCTTCCATACACGTTACCTCATCAGATTACTTTCACGTAACTGTTTTCATTCTTATAAATCTTACGTACCCCGAATATGGCAATAATCACCGCCAGGACAAACCAGAACAGCAGCCACTTCAGATTCGGCATCTGACCGTATAAGATACATTTACGAAAACTGTTCAATATAAGAGCCATGGGATTCCCCTTGAGAAGGATCGCCGTATACTGGGGCGGAAGTCTTGTCTCAATATTGTAGAAAATACCTGACATATAGAAAACCATTCTCAGCACGATAGTGGTAACATTCGTCAAATCCTGCACATACACTCCATAATGCATCAGGTGGGTCATGATGGCAAATGCCAGTGTGAAGAGAACGATAAAAATCGGGATAATAAACACAATATACCATGTGACATGAATCCGGTAATATACCATCATGATCACAATGATTCCAAAGGAGATGAGCATCTTATATCCGTTAAAAAACATCCTTGAAATCAGCAGGACAAACTTCGGGATATAAACCTTCGTTACGATAGCCTTATTATTCTTTAACAGTTTTACACTCTGTGTAACATTCCGGGAGAAAAAATCCCAAGCGGTAAGACCGATAAAGATAAAGAGACCAAAGTGTGGCTCTTTGGCGTTGAATACGGTACCAAAAATAAATGAATAGATCAACATAAAACAAAATGGTTCCAACACCCACCATATCCAGTTAAGATATGAATTTGCCACTTCGGATTTCAGTTCAGATTTTGCAGAATAGAGTGCATAACCCAGATGTGAAGTGACATCTTTCCAAAAACGTTTCATAATAACCTCCAGCTGGCTGGCTAAATCTATATGCCTTTAAGCATACACCCTTACGAGAGTGGATTATAGCATAATTACGAGGACTGTGCAAGACGGTGCTTCCGGCGTTCATAAAGGATCCATGCCATGCCGCCGATGATCAGAAGGATGCAGACCACCTGAGTAGCCGCAATTCCGGTATGCCCGATGGTGAGCTGATCTGTCCGCAGACTCTCGATAAAGAATCTTCCGATCCCGTATCCTATCATATAGATACATAACAGTTCCCCGTCAAATTTCTTATGTTTTCTGTAAAAAAATACAAAGATCAGAACCATAAAGTTCCATAATCCTTCATATAAAAAGGTGGGATGGACCTGTATGTAATCCACCGGATTGCCCTGGACGGTGACATTCACCAGATGATCCAGAAGGCCTGCGGACTTAATCTCAGCAATTCGTCCCATCTTTTCGAAATATCCCACAGGGATCTGCATGGCCAGAAGCCCGTCTGTGTAAGATCCAAAGGCTTCCCGGTTGAAGAAATTACCCCAGCGGCCAAGAATCTGCCCGATCAGGGTGCCCATCACCACGGTGTCCAGCATCAAAGGGAAGCTGTATTTTCTTTTCTTGCAGAAAAGAAACATAACGAAAACGGCCATACTGATACCGCCAACGATTCCGAGGCCCCCGTTCCTGAAAAGCAGGATTTCGATCGGATTGTCCTTATAATCATCCCAGGAAAAAATGACATAGTAGAGTCTGGCTCCAATGATAGCCGGAACAACCATGTAGATAAAGTAATCCAGATAGAT
>CAMNGO010000046.1 GCA_946538445.1 uncultured Lachnospiraceae bacterium | reverse complement strand
TTCATTGAAATAACGCTCATTTTTTGTTCTCCTTTTTTGTTTGCGTCTTCCATTGTCTTCACGCTCCTCAGCCACCTGCACAGGCAGGCACGACGACTGACAGAATCCGACAATGTGTTTAATGGTTTACTAATGCGGCCCTGGAATCAAGGGCGTGAGAATCCTTGGAATAATCCATGGCGCACACTGAGTTAGTATATCACAAGGATACAATCCTTGCAAGAGATAGAAGTAAAATATTTCACACATAATCAAAAATGATTTTCAGCGTCCCGTTTTCATAGTTCCATCCGCTCAATTCCCGTCTGCTGATCTGATCCGGCAGAGTAAAGCATCTCATTTCATTTTTAATGGTCAGATAAAGAACCTCTCCTTCTTTTATAACATCGATATCCTTTTCCTCTACATAGGGAAGGTCAAGGATCAGATATCTGCTGGCCCCCTCATCCTCCATTTGGAAAGCATGATCCTCAGAAAATATTTGGGCCGGGTCTTCAAATGAATACAGCTGGTTGCCAACTGTAGCAAGCATGGACATTCCTCTGACTTCTTCTCTCTGAAGTTCCAGGGTGAAAATCTTACATTCCCCGAAGGAGTCCCGGATTTTCCCGGTAATCTCTTCCTGCAGTTTGGACCATCCTTCAAAATATCCTTTAAGGGCTTCTTCCGGATAGATCTTGTTCAGATAAACAGCGTCAACGGCATAATCGAAGGCTCTGATCCAGGTGTAATTCTTTCTGGCTTCCTCATATACAATCCGTTCCGGTGTCATCACAATACGCATACTGCATATATTTCGGTCTGTCAGGATTTCACGAAGGCGACTCAGTCTTTTCACAAGATGATCAAACTCGGCAAAAACCTCATCCCTCGGTTTGGGAACGGTGGTTTTGCGGCTGATGATTCCACCGAAAGCGGAGGTAAAGTTCCGCACGGAGGGCAGGAGTTTATCTGCCAGTACGCTCAGCCTCTCAGGATAACGAAGCAAAGATAAGGTCTCCCCTGTGGGGGCACAATCCACCACGATCACATCATAGTTGCCGTTTTCAATGGCTTCCAGTATCTTTAGCAATGAAAAAAGTTCATCCAAACCCGGAAAAAGTAAAACTTCATCAGCCTCCAGTCCTCCATTGGCTTTTTGACGGATGATTTGTTTCAGATAATCACGCAGTTGGCCCCAGGCTTTTGCACTTTCAACTACTGGATCAATCTCCAGAGCACAAAGATTCTCACTGATTTCACGGGGGAAAGAGTCCAGAGTCACATCAAAAGAATCCGAAAGACTGTGTGCCTGATCAGTACTCATTACCAGAACTTTCTTTCCCTTATTACTGAGAAAGAGAGCCGTTGCAGCTGCGATGCTTGTCTTTCCGACTCCTCCCTTCCCTGTATATATGATGATCCTCATACGGCTCCTCCATTCTTCCCCTTGCGAAACTGAGCAATTCTTGCTTTCCTTTTTTCTTTACCTGCTTCCCGTTCCTGCTTTCTCTTTTCTATCTCCCGGGAAGTATCCTTTTTTTCCTCCGGCTTCTCTTCCAGTTCAAACAGAATGGAAAGCATGTCGTTCTCCTGCATCAGGTTCGTGATTTTCGCATCCTTTAATACATTGGGCAGAGGAATCCTTCTATTGTAATTATGTAGAGTGATGTCCAGATCGAGCTGATACTTTTTCACTTTGATCTGCATATGATCGGCCCCGGGAAGGGGAATCATCAGTTTATATCCGTTGGGGACAGTGATATAGATCTCTCTGTCTGTCTTCGGAGGAAGATCAAACAGACCGGGAAATTGCAACACTTCCCTGCTGAGTTTCTGTACTGCCGCC
Source organism: uncultured Lachnospiraceae bacterium (assembly GCA_946538445.1). GTDB lineage: Bacteria > Bacillota > Clostridia > Lachnospirales > Lachnospiraceae > Anaerobutyricum. Next base: position 10,344 of record CAMNGO010000046.1, on the reverse strand, counting down.
AAGCCCCGGACTTCATCCGGATACCAGGGTATTCTGGTGACGGGCACTTGGACAAATACGCTTTCCAGCTCCTTGATATAGGGTTTCTGAATCTCTTTCCAATGATTCATAAATTCATTGCCGGTATTCTCCGGCAGAATACGATTCATGAAGACTCTGTCCACCTGATACCCATATAGATTCAGGTACATGTAATTTCTCTTGGTTTCCTCCACCACCATTTTCTCCGGGATACAGACCAGCCGGACAGTACAGATCTCAGGATCCTGCAGCAATTCCTGCAAGAGCACCAGCTGAGCATGCAGTTCCTCGATTTCATCCATGGCCTTATGGTTGGGAAGGGATACTTTGTACTTAAGTTTTGATATCGGGGATAAGATGCGGACCATTATCCGCCCTACAGGAAAAAACTTCTCCATATACCAGGTGAGGAGCTCCGGAAGTTTTAACAGGGAGAGAGTCTCACCGGTGGGCGCGCAATCCACGATGATTCTGTCATAAACCCCGCTGAGATATAATTTTCGAATCTTCAGAAGAGAAAACAGATTTTCAAAACCCGGCAGGAGGAACTTATCCCCTGGGTTTGTTTCCGGAAGACTGTTACTCCCGATCAGTTTACCCAGTACGCGACTCAGATCCGGGTATTCATGCTGCATAATCCAGTCAGGATCCAGTTCCAGGATATCAAGACAATCCATGATCGTCTCAATCTCTCTTCCTGCCTCCACATCAAACAGGTCGCCCAGATTATGTGCCATATCCGTACTGACAAGCAGGGTTTTCGTTCCGCCGGATGCGGAGGAGACCGCATGAGCTGCAGCAAGACTGCTTTTCCCTACTCCTCCTTTTCCGGTAAATATTATGATCCTTCCCATCTCTTCCCTCCGACTGATAGAAGAGCCACATCAATTCCATGAGTTGATGTGGCTCCGGCAATTCAGTTATACGTCATCAATGTAACATAGTATCTTTGTTCATCAGATCATCCTTGTCTGTACTGAACACCGATCTCTCCATGAGGATGATTCCACTCTTTCACGATCTTATCGCGGGAGAGTACACGGCATGTGCCACATTCCAGGCATCCCAGATAAGAAAAACTGAAAATTCCTTCGTCATATTTATAGCACTTTGCCGGACATGCAAGTACGAGTTTTCTGATCTCCTCCTCATCTTTATAGTCCAGATCTACGATAATGTGAGGATGTTCTTCATCTGTACGGAATAAATCCAGTGCCAGTTTATCATCTATACTCATCTTCTTCATATTAGAACGCCTCCAGTAGAATTGTGATAAAATCAACCAGTTCTCTTGCACTTGTCCTCTGAGCCAGCGATTCAACGATACCCATGATCAGGCCGCTGTTGGGTTTCCCATCCACCACAAATAGTTTCGCGGCAATATCATCCACCATCTCAGGAAGATCTTTAAAGATAGCTCTCTTTGTCAACAGTGTCGGGAAGCCCTTGTACTCGTCAAGGTCTTTCATTACAAAACTGTTCTTCAGAAGTGTCTCATAATAGCTTAAGGTGTTTGCGCTGAAATCACCGATCTCATTCGCCCTGAGTACGGCTTCTGCGGCAAGCCGGCCTGACTCAATGGCAAAATCCATACCACGAACCGTGTATCCAAGGTTGATGCATAATCCTGCAGCGTCACCGGTAACCAAAACCCCGTCTCTGTAAAGTTCCGGGACCATGGCCATACCTTCCTCCGGTACCAGGTGTCCGGAGTATTCGATCACCTCTCCACCCTCCAGATAAGGAGCTACACTGGGGTGTTCCTTAAAACGGTCCAGCATCTCCGGAACCGATACATCCGTATAACCGATGTCACTTAAGGTTGCGACGATACCGATGGAGACTGTGTCCTTATTGGTATAGATGAATCCTCCGCCAAATCCTCCGAGCGTCGGATCTCCTGCTGAGAGCCATGCGGTTCCTTCGTTCTCCTTTAATCCGAATCTCTCATTGATGATCTCCTCACTGAGTCTGATGGTCTCTTTTGCACCTACGGCAACCTGGTTCGGTTCAAGTTCTTTCTTCATGCCGAGTTCCTGCGCCAGCAGGGAGTTTACGCCATCCGCCAGGATGACACAATTGGCTATCATCTCTTCTCCGTCCGACTCGATGCCGATCACTTTACCGTCTTCCACGACGATATGGTCTACTTTGATACCCGGAATCACTTCCACGCCGGCTTCCATGGCTTTTTCAGCCAGCCAGGCATCGAATTTAGCCCGCAGTACAGTGTAGGAAGCATTCTCCGGGGAAGAGCTCAGTTTTCCGGACTGATAGCCGATATCAAGTGAACCGTCCTCTGTCATAAGAGAGATCTTCTCATGTTTTACGATTCTTTCGATGGGAGCTTCTTTTGCAAAATCAGGAATTATTTTTTCAAGGCTGTGTCCATAGAGACGTCCACCCGTCATATTCTTATTGCCGCACTCGTCTCCTCTTTCCATCAGAAACACAGTAAGGCCTGCCCTTGCAAGTACAATGGCAGCAGAACATCCGGCCAATCCACCACCGACGATGATTACGTCAGCGTCAGGTTCTCTCATGCTCATTTGTATCCTCCTTGTCAATGTTACAATAAAATTATAGTTAATCTATTTTCATAAAGAATTATCTTTTAGAATCATTTGCGTCCCCAGACAAGGACACATGCTCCAAACATCTTGTCCTTATCCTGAACTTCCTGTATGCCCACACGGACAAACAGTTGCTTCAATTCCATTCGGGAAAGAAAATGTTTCGTGGAATGATAGAGCCACTGATACTCTTTCCGATGGTGGATACCACCGCCAAGCAAAGGCATAATATGGCGGAAATAAAGGGTGTAAAAGGGTTTCACCAACACATTTTCCGGGGCAAGAGAATCCAGGCAATATATATAGCCTCCCGGTTTCGTTACCCGTTTCATCTCATCCACTGCCCGGGAATAATCCGAAGTATTTCTGAGACCAAAAGAGATACATACCGCCTCAAAGGTCCTATCTTCAAAAGGAAGTTCCAGGGCATTTCCTATGCGGAAATGTACATTGTCTCGTTTTTTCCTTTTATTTCTCATCCTCGCCTTAGAAAGCATAGCCGGTGAGAAATCCAGTCCTGTCACTTTCAGATCATTCCTCATATCTGCCAGACTGAAGGTGATATCACCTGTTCCACAGCATACATCCAGAACATTTCCTCCAAAGGGCGTATTATCCTTCAGCCTGCCAAGAAGCATCTTCTTAAAACCCTTCTGAAAACCCAGGCTGATTCGTTGGTTGGCCCGGTCATACCCTTTGGATATATTCTGAAACACCTGATATACATATCGTTCCTTCGATGATTTATCCATGAACCGCCTCCCGGATCAACCCCAATACCAGGCTCAATATATACACGCCGTTTATCCTTATATTACAAAGGTTGATGCCCTTCATCTGTTGTATCCTTTCCTTCGGATTCAAAGTCAGTCTCATCTGTCGGAAGAATACTCTTCCCGCAAAGATCAGCAGGAAGCCGAGACTGATCCAGCCCGGTCTGCCCACCAGAAAGAACGGCAGAAGAATGACCAGAAGAAACCATATGCAAAGGGTAAGTCGATATATGATCAAAGTATTTTTTCTGCCCAGACATACAGGAAGCGTTCTCCTGCCGGCCATCTTATCTTTCTCGATGTCACAGCCATTGTTACTCATCATGATCAGGCCGATACCCAGTATCAGGGGAAGGCTGTTGAAAAGAATGTCCAGGTGAATCTGCCCATCGGCACACAGGCCTATTCCAAGAGGAATCAATCCTCCCATAACAAAACCTGAGATAAGCTCACCCAAAGGCAGATAGGAAAGTGGTAATGGTCCGCCGGAATACAATAGTATCACCAGTGCGCCGATCAGTCCGAAAACCACAGGCATCCATCCGCTTCCCATACAACACCCTAATCCGATCACAGCTCCGGCCACCAGATAAGCCTCACCAAGACTGAGGGCACTCTTTGGGTTTATATTACCGTACACCAAGGTTGCATCATGTATTTCTACATTGTCCTCCGACGAGTCCGTCCCTTTCACGAAATCAAAATAATCATTCAGGGTATTGACGGAACTTTGCAGTAAAACACATGCGATCAGCAGGAGACATCCCTTCCAGACCGGCAGGGCAATTCCTTGCTGCCAACAGTAGAAATCCCCGAATAATGCCGGGCATACCGATGCTGCCCATGTGTGGGGAGCAGCAAGCTGCAATGCATATCTTGGTGTGAGTGAATTATAATTGTTATGATCATACATCATCGAATCTATCCAACATCCTTCTGATTGTCAGAACTGATTGCTCCTTTTCCCGGTGAATCGGTTCTGAGTCTTCACCGGTATCTATCCGTTCTGAATCCAAGGTCATCATGGAATCCAACAGTTTTCTGCAGATGGAGGTATACTCGTGTATCCTGGCAATGGTGCCTTCGATACCGCCGCCTCGCTTCACGGCCTGTTCCAGAAGAGCAATATCTCCCCTGTCAAACTTCCTGTCGGAATTCTTCTCCATAAGATCTTTCAGCAGCTCTCCGTCTTCCGTGGCCTGTCTGGCAAGCAGTACCGGCATGGTGTAGATTCCATCATAAAAATCTTTATGGGTCTCCTTTCCCATGGCAGCGGAATCGGAGGTGAAATCCAGCAGGTCATCCCTCAGCTGAAATATGATCCCGATATATTCCCCCAGTTTACCCAGGTTTGCCACGGTTTCCTGATCACAGCCTGACCCTGCCGCTCCGATCATACATGCCGCCCGAAATAGGGATGCTGTCTTTCCCTTGATATTCTTCAGATATTGATCCACGGTCATCTGTGCATCATAACGGTGCATAGCCTGGCCGATCTCTCCCATGCACATCTCTTCCACGGTTTTTGAAAGCTGTGCTGCCACATCATTCTGATGTTCCACTGCCAGCCAGTAATTCACTCTGGAAATCAGGAAATCACCTGCATACACGGCAGCATCCTTACCGTACTTCTTCTGTATGGAAGGCTTACCCCTCCGGTAAGATGCTTCATCCACTATGTCATCATGAATCAACGACGCCATATGGGTCATCTCAATCATAGCTGCATACATACAGAGTGTTTCAATCTGTGCATCCTGATCCGGTCCGAAGGTACTGCATAAGAGCAGGAGCCTGGGACGGATCATCTTTCCGCCGGATCCGGCCACGTCACATAAAACCGCCCCTGTCCGGGTTCCCTCCAATGTATTAGAAGTAAATTTGTCGATATAATATTTTACTCTTTCCATCGCCTTGTCCCTGGGGACAAATGAGGTACTCTTCCTTTCAGGCATGTCAATATCTCCAATTTGTCTGATTTATTCTATTTAAGGCCTCGTTTTTCAGCCAGAATCTCAGCGGTGTGTTTCACCTTGATATCATCGATTCCGCGCGCATCAAGACCTCCCTTGATCTGAAGCATACATCCCGGGCAGTCCATAACAACCACATCCGGATCCACTTCTTTGATATGTTTGATCTTATTCTCCAGGATCGGGGCAGAGATCTCAGGATACAGAACACTGTAGGATCCGCCGAATCCACAACAGTTATCATGTTCTTCCATCTCAACCAGCTCGATGCCCTTGGTATGTTTCAGAAGTTCCCTCTGCTCCTGTGTCACTTTCATGCTTCTGCACAGGTGACAGCTGTCATGATAAGTAACCTTAACATCTTTGCCGTCTCCCTCGTCCTTGCATCCGCCAAGATCATAGAAGAGTTTACAGAAATCAAAAGCCTTGGAAGCCAGCACTTCTGCTCTCTTGCGCATCTCAGATCCTTCCTCAAAGAAGCTGGGGTACTGGCGCAGCTGATGGGTACAGGACGGACATGCAGAAACCACATAGTCATAATCTTCCGCATGCATTGCCTCGATGTTGATTACTGCTTCCTTGGCAGCATTCTCCGTATCACCCATGTTGGAAGCAGGACATCCACAGCAGGCCTGATCCATAGGCATGTCTACCAGATAGCCGATGGAGTTAAGGTCCAGAACAACATCCCTCGCCAGATCCGTATATACGAAATCAAGAAGACAACCGGTAAAGATAGCAATCTTTCCTTTCGGATTCTCCACATTCTGTCTGATGGTCGGGAAAAGATCACGGAATGGCACCTGGGCGATGTTCGGGAAGCTTCTTCCTTCTGTCAGTCCTGACAGGAACATAGGAAGATGACGGATCATAGGCATACCTTTTGTAAACGGAGCCTGGGCCACCGCTGCAATACGCATCATAGAATGGAACAGTTTACGGTCTGTCACTGCATCCAGAGCAAATTTCTTGATGGCATTCGGATGATCCTGGGCATCTTTTTCACGCAGCTTCATGATCATCTCCGGAATCTGGAGACCACCGCCGCAGACCTCTTTACATCTGCCGCATTGGAGACAGATATTCTGAATCTCGCTTGATCTTTCCGCGGATACCAGGAAATGGCTCAAGAGGGTACCGATTCCACCGGTGTAAACCTTGGAACCATATACATGTCCTCCCACCAGGGAGAACGCCGGACAGACATCCAGACAGGCACCACAACGGATACAATCAAAGATCTGTCTGAAATCAGGTTCTCCAAGAATCTGGCGACGTCCCGGATCGTCCAGGATCACTGCATAGAAATCTTTCTTTTCTTTCGTGTCATTTTCTTTATCAGTCACAACATCACATGCACCGGTGTACATGGAGATGTATGATGTAATTCTCTGTGCAGTACCGTTACGGGGAAGTGCTTTAAAAATCCAACGTGCATCCGAGATGGATTTGACAAATTTTTCGATACCGAAAATATAGAGATGCATCTTTGGCAAGGTACCTACCATACGTCCGTTACCTTCATTTGTCATGGTAAATACGGTACCTGTCTCGGCAACGGCTACGTTTGCGCCGGAAACACCCATGTCCGCATGGGTGAATCTTTCACGCATTACTCTACGTGCAGTCTTAACCTCTTCCGAGATAATCGGCTCATTCTTCTCTTTGGTGTACTCGGTAAACAGATCCGCCACTTCTTCCTTATTCAGGTGGAGGGCAGGCATTACCATATGTACCGGGGTATTCCCCTCAAGAGCGATAATAAATTCTCCGAGATCCGTCTCCTGGACAAGGACGCCATCCTCGGTGAGAACCTTGTTAAAATGAAGTTCCTCAGAAGCCATGGATTTGGATTTCACGATGCTTTTGACTTCTTTCTCTTTTACAAGGTTCCGGATATATTCCATCGCTTCCTCGGTGGATTTGGCAACAAAAACATGTCCTCCCCTTGCCTCACAGTTGGTCTTAAACTGTTCGATCATCTCATCAACATGATCCGCAGCATAATTTTTCACTTCTTTGATTTTATCCCGTGTGGCTTCAAAATCGACGCCTTCATAAGCCTTTTCCCTCTTTGCGGGATAATTCTTACAGAATGTTCCAAGTGTTCTGGCAAGAGTAGAGTTATCTAATGCAGCACGTATTTCCTGTTTTAATGCTTCATTCGACATGATATATTCTCCTTCCTCTCATCATTCATCATCCACTACTACTGCTGTAAGCCGGATGGGGCCATGAACTCCAACCGTACTTACACATTCAATGTCCGCTGTACGGCTTGGTCCTGTGATAAATCCGATGAAACCCGGCATCTGGGGAAGGCCGGCAAGTACATCAAACATATCATCGTACTCGGCTAGTATCGTAGAACCTTTTACAACACCTACATAGTACTCAGACATCGTAGCTACCGTTCTCTCATCGATATCATCTCTGCCTTGTACCATGGTTCCAAGATCTGCGATTCCGTACTGGTTTTCACTGACTCCTCCCTTCGCAGTCTCTGCATGCAGACGAATATGGTCTGTGTAGGTCTGGATACCCGCATCCTTAAGTGCATCAGCTACTCCGGCCTCCTTCAATAACGGAGTCTCAGCTACACAGACATCCGGGATTCCCGCCTCTGTAAAAACATCCGCTATTGCTTTTCCAAGAGTCGCTTTCGACGCACGTACACACGTTCCATTCACACTCTCCAGATTCTTTTTGAATCTTTCATATAATTCATCCGTAAATAGATTCATGTCTCGCTCCTTTCTAGCAATTTTTTGCTTTTTAATACAATTATTTTATAATTTTTATACCATACGAGTCAAGGTAAATAAGCAATTTTTTGAATAAATCATAAAATTGTTTATGAATTAAGAATAAAATTTTGAATTAAATGATTTAATAGCTATTGAATTTAATGATAATTTTTTGTAATATGTAGATGTTTAATATTAATGATATATGAGGTGTAGTATGGATATCAGACAGTTAGATGCAAACCCGGAGGGTTCTTCGGAAGGAACAAAGAGTGTACTTAGAGAAGCGATGGAATCTCTCAAGATAGAAGTGAGGTTAAGAGGGGATATGGGACTGGATGATTCGGATCCCAATCTGATCCTGATCTGGAGTAAAGCGACCGACGTTACAAACACAGATGTGTATGTATGCTGGAAGGTCACTAACCCGGAGGCGGAAGAGATGAAAGATATGGTGGCTCACTGGGATGAATTTATCGTACTCTCCGCCGACGGAAAACCTTTGGGCACCGCCAGAGAATACTTCCTGACCAAATGAGCTTCCAACAGAAGAAGAAAGAGGTTTCTTACAGAAACCTCTTTTATTGTTTCAATATTTTATTTAAATGAGAAATAATAATCTTTGACTTTTGCAGCCATGAGTTTTCGTCTTTCCAGGAGGAAACTCTCTACTTCCTTATCGCCTACTTCAAACAGGTTGGCCGGTATGGCATTGGCTTTCAAGGTATTCCCAATCGTGTCTTCGGAAATCTTCTCCAGCAGAACATCTTTGTAATCGGCAGGAGATTTCTTGCGGACGATCGTTTTGATCTCTTTGGGAACATAGGCTACATTTGCAGTCTGACCATAGGTCTCCCTGGTCTTGAACCCACATTTTTCAAGGTATGTTTTAGGCAGGATCTGATAAGAGTCGGCTTTCTGACTGTAAAGATCTGCGACGGTCATCTCATCACTGTAGAGTGCCGGATCACCGGAAGCACACTGGGCGGCTATATAAGCAAGATACGGTGCAGTACGCAGGGTTGTAGCAGAATATTTCTCCGGTAAGATAGCATCAAAGAAATCATCCGTAAGACGAAGTTCCTCAATCTGATCCAGATAGGAGGCAAAACCTTCCGCATCGATTACTGCGCAATCCTTCATCACGGTACTCTCCGGTGAGCTCTGATAATGACCTGTGATGAGAACCATGGTCAGCCATCGGATGATCAGTCTGTCTCTCTCTTCCCCTTTGATTCCCTGCATGGCCAGCTTCAGGTACATGGCGTAGCAATAGTTCATCACGGACTGGGAATAGATAAGCCGCTCGCTGATAAAACCGTTGGTTTTCAGTGCATTCTGGAATCCCATAAAATTCTTCTCGGCAACAAAGGCTCTAACACCGATTCCTAATCTCCGGAAAGATTCCTTTGATAATTTGCGGGATGTCTCTCCACGGCTGGAGGTCCTGCCCGAAAGAAGATGAACCAGATCTCCCACTTTGCTTTTTCCAAAGCAGCTGATCATTACTACCTTCAACATATCTGCATAGGAAGGAACATAGATGGCATCAAATGGTTTTTCAGTCCACAGCAAGGGTTTGCCATATTCTGTGGAAAGGAATTCTCCCTCATTTTTCTTCAGGATAGACAGGAATGAGGGTTCCTTGAGAAGGTGACAGAAATGATCGATACAATTTCGGATCAAATCTCCATCGTATTCTTCATTCACGGAGATCTTGGACATTACAAAATCTTCCTGATTCAGAGGCTTGCCCTGAAGGTTGATGCGGATAAAGATCTCGGACACCACATCGATATCCAGCAGGAAGGATAATTCAATGATTCCGACCTGATGCTTGAGGATGCCTTTCAGGCGATCAATGTTCTCCTCCAGCTTACTGATATCTCTACCGGGATTCAGCTGGCTGTATTCCTGTTCAAATTTCCGGTAGGAGAAGTTTCTCTTAAAGAGAACAGAGATATCCTTGATCCATACATTATTCTCATCAAGACTCTCATCATACACTGCAAAATGAGCTTCATCGTCCTCTGCCAGAGGGTTAAAAGCGATTCGTATCCGTTGATACTGATATGCATCATTCAAAACTTCTTTTCCCAGAATTGCGGCCATAAGGGATGTCACTCTCTGCTGCCCGTCAATCAGGATCTTCTTGGTACCACCCTTTCCGAATCCTTTTAACCGTACTTTTGAATTCTGCCAGATGATAAGGTATCCGATTGGGTATCCTTCATATAGAGAATCGATCAATGCGCAG
>CAMNGO010000045.1 GCA_946538445.1 uncultured Lachnospiraceae bacterium | reverse complement strand
TAAACAGAGACAGGCTGGACCATTACGAAAATCTGCTTCCCTCCATTGCGGAGAGCAGTTCCAGGCTGGAGAGAAGGGCTCAGGATGCGGAACGGGACGTGGAGAAGCTCAAGAAGATTGAATTCATGATGAGGCATCTGGGAGAAGAATACCGGGGTGTTATCTCCGGTGTGACCTCCGGAGGTTTCTTTGTGGAACTTGAGAATACAGTGGAGGGATTTGTTCCTATGGCAAGTCTTCTCGATGATTATTATTTCTTTGATGAAGAGAGGTATTGTCTCGTGGGAGCGGATTCCGAGAGAGAGTTCACCCTTGGTCAGGAAGTAGATATTATGGTAAAATCAGCAGATAAGATCACAAGAACGATCGACTTTTGCTTAGCGGAATATGAGAGGGAGGATATGATCAATGGCAAAGACGGATGGCTATCAATTAATTGCAAACAATAAAAAAGCATACCATGATTATTTTATTGATGAAAAATATGAAGCCGGAATCGAACTTAAAGGCACAGAGGTAAAATCTCTCCGCATGGGAAAATGCAGTGTGAAGGAATCGTTTATCACCATTAAGGCAGGGGAGGTCTTCATACATCATATGCATATCAGCCCTTATGAGAAAGGGAATATCTTTAATCGGGATCCCCTCAGAACCAGAAAGCTCCTTCTTCATAAATCAGAGATCCGGAAACTGGACTCACAGGTTCAGGCCAAAGGCTATACGATCATGCCCCTTAAAGTATACTTAAAAGGAAGTCTTGTAAAGATGGAGATCGGTCTTGCCCGCGGTAAGAAGATGTACGATAAACGGCAGGATATCGCCAAGAAGGATGCCAGACGGGAAGCCCAGAGAGATTTCAAGGTTCGAAACCTGGGCTAGGATCGGGATGAATCATATTATTATAAAAATGTGAAATAGTATTTCCATAGTGTTAAATAATAAATAAGAAAGAATGACGAAAGAATTTAGAAAGATTTAAGATAATACTAAGAAAATAATTTTGTTATTTTATTAAATATCAAATAAATCTCTTGACAAACACTTCATTTTGGGTTAAAACAATTAGCGAGATCAGAGAAACTAAGCTTGTTGATCCGGTAAAACCGGAAGAGATATGTATATGAATTCAAAAAGGAGTGAATGTTATGAAGAGAAATATGAAACGAGTTTTATTAATTCCCGCAGCATTTTTCATGATGATGACTATAGGTGCTCTGTCACCTGTCAAGGCGAATGCTGCTGCCACAAAAGTTGAAATTGATTCCAAGAATTTTCCGAATCAGAGTTTCCGCGAGGCATTAAAAGCCTATGATACGGATGGCGATGGTTACCTGGTTGTCTCTGATGTGAAGAATCTTGATCTTGCAGACAAAGGTATCTCAGACTTAAGAGGTATCGGTAACTTTACTGAACTGACAGAGTTGATCTGTTCTGATAATAGTCTTACCACTCTGGATCTCAGAAAGAACACAGCACTGACAGAGTTATATTGTGACAGCAATAGTATTACTTCCTTAAATCTTACAAAGAATACAGGGCTTGTCACTTTATCAGCTTCCTCCAACCAGCTGTCAAGCATTGATCTCAGCAAAAATACAAAACTGACAACACTGGCATTGAATGGAAACCAGTTCAGTTCTGTTGATCTTTCTAAAAACACCGCTCTTAACAGTCTGGATGTATCCGAGAATAAATTAACTGCATTAAATCTTACCAAGAACAGAAAGTTAAAATCTCTGGATTGTTTCGGAAACAAACTGAAAAACCTTGATCTTACCAAGAATAAAAAGGTAAAAGAGCTTGTCTGTGACAGCAACCGCATCAGTAAACTTACTGTTAATAAATGTAAATATCTGAAATACCTCGATTGTTCAGGAAACAAGCTTAGCAGTCTTGACGTAAGAAAGAATACAAGACTTCTGGTTTTAAACTGCAGCAGCAATACCATCAAGACACTGAATCTGAAAAAGAACAAGAAACTGAACCAGCTTAACTGCAGCTCCAATAAGATCACTACTCTTGACCTGTCCAAGACACAGTTTAGCGTGGAGAATCTGAAGGATACAGTTACTGTGGATTCCCTGGTGGCTATCACATGGAAAGATAAATCCGTGACTGTTCCTGCTGATTATGAAGGCAAGAACGTGAAGGTAGACGGTGTGACCTACAAGATCACAAAAGCAGGAAAGACGGTTTCTTATGAGAAGCCTGCTTCCAAGAAAACAGAAAATGTTACGATTCCTGCAACCATCAAGATTCACAATCTGAAATACAGAGCAACTGCTATTTCTGCAGAGGCTTTTAGCGAAAATGATAAGATTTCCAATCTTACCATCGGCAAATGTATGAGAAAGATTGAGACAAGAGCATTTTATGGATGTAAGAATCTGAAACGTGTTACTTTCCAGGGTTCTAAAGTTAAAACCATCGAGGAAGAAGCATTTGCAAGTACCAAAAAGAACCTTCTGGTGAAGGCACCGAAGGCTTCACTGGATACTTATAAAGATATGATGGAATTGGCAGGTGCTGTCGTTAAATAAGATTAAGTAAGATAAAAGCATCTTCATTGTTCTGCACACATAGGAAGCAGTTCATGAAGATGCTTTTTTTATACATTCATATCAAAGAAACTACAGGCTTTTTTATCCTTGGCGGTACACTTCATACCACATCCCTGGCACTTTAAAGGTCCGTCGCCGAATTCTTCTTTGTTCACCTTGGCCAGGTGTTTTAAATAATTACTGATTGCCTTTTTGATGGATTGAAAAAACATTCTGATACCTTTCATAAATATTTAATAATTCGTTAGTTATCTGTTATAATGGTCCTGATAAAGACAGAGTTATTATAACACTTCCTGTCAATTCCATAAATAGTTTTTTGTCGTATTCTTACTGATGCGAAGGAGCCCCCAGATGATAATAACCAAAAAATCCGCTTTATTCCTGATTGTCACCCTGTTTATTTTTCTTTTTGGCATTAAGATTGCCATCCCGGCCTGTGCCGGGGAATCACCCCGATGGGATAGCTTAATGGAAAGATATGCCCTGGATCAGGATGTGGACCGCCTTCTTTTTGTGAAATATAAGGGGAAGTCCGGGGCGAGATTTATCATGTACAAAAAGACGGAGGATAACAGCTGGAAGAAACTGATCTCCTGCCAGGCTTATGTGGGCAGAAAGGGGATCGGGAAAAGAAAAGAGGGGGATAAAAAAACCCCTACAGGAACTTTTGGATTCACGCATGCATTCGGGATAAGAAAGAACCCCGGAACGACTCTCAGATATATCCGGGTGAATCAATATCTCTACTGGTCTTTGCGAAAGAAAGACTATAATCACCTGGTGGATTCCAGAAAAGCAAAAGGAGTATATGGAGAGCATCTGATCCGTTACCGTCCCCAGTATAATTATGCTATCAATATCGACTATAACCCGGAGAATATCTATAACAAGGGGTCAGCCATCTTTCTGCATTGTAGCGGCAGCCATAAGTATACCCTTGGCTGTGTGGCTATCCCGGAAAAATATATGAAAAAAGTTCTGAAGAATGCCACAAAAAATATGAAAATCTGTATTTATCACAGATAAAAAATACTTTCTGAGAAAAAAACGATTTACCTCAGGGGAATATCGATATATAATCAGTAATGTTGAGAGAATAGTCAGAAACAGCAGTTTCTTCCTGCTGGAGTCTTGAGAATAATTATCAGGAGAGGAGCTAGTTATGAGAAAAGAGACCAAATGTATTGAAGGCGGCTATGTGCCAAAAAACGGAGAATCCAGATTGATGCCTATCGTTCAGAGCACTACATTTAAATATGATACCAGCGCAGACATGGGCAAACTGTTTGATCTGGAGGCATCCGGATATTTCTACACCAGATTGCAGAATCCTACCAATGATCTGGTGGCAGCAAAGATTGCTGAAATGGAAGGCGGTACAGCAGCTATGCTTACTTCTTCCGGACAGGCAGCCTCCTTCTTTTCCGTATTTAATCTTGCCGGTAACGGGGATCATGTGATCGCTTCCTCCACGATTTACGGAGGCACATACAATCTCTTTCATGTCACCATGAGAAGAATGGGAATTGATTTTACCTTTATCAATCCTGACTGCAGTGATGAGGAACTGGAGGCTGCATTCCGTCCGAATACTAAGCTGGTATTCGGTGAGACCATCGCTAATCCTGCTCTGATTGTGTTTGACATAGAGCGTTTTGCCAAGGCAGCCCATGCCCACGGGGTACCCCTCATCATCGATAATACCTTTGCAACCCCAATCAATTGCAGACCTTTTGAGTGGGGGGCAGATATCGTGGTTCATTCCACCACAAAATACATGGACGGCCATGATGCCACGGTTGGCGGTGCCATCGTAGATTCCGGTAATTTTGACTGGATGGCACATGCGGACAAATTCCCGGGACTTTGTACTCCGGATGATTCCTATCATGGAATTACCTATGCCGAGAAATTCGGAAAAGAACTGGCCTATATTACTAAAGCTACAGCTCAGCTGATGAGAGATTTTGGTTCCATCCCTTCTCCCATGAATTGTTATATCCTGAATCTGGGCCTGGAGTCTCTGGCTGTTCGTATGCAGAGACACTGTGAGAATGCCCAGAAGGTTGCAGAATACCTGCAGAGTAATCCCAATGTGGCATATGTTACTTACCCGGGGCTGCCGGGAGACAAATATTATGAGCGTGCTCAGAAATACATGCCGGAGGGAACCTGCGGTGTGATCTCCTTTGGAGTAAAGGGTGGCAGAGCAGCAGCGGAGGAGTTCATGAAACATCTGAAACTGGCAATCATCGCAACCCATGTGGCAGATGCTCATACCTGCGTACTCCATCCGGCTTCCTCCACCCACCGTCAGATGACGGATGAGGAACTGATCGCAGGAGGTGTAAAACCGGACCTGATTCGTCTGTCTGTCGGCATTGAGAACGTGGACGATATCATCGAGGATCTCGAGAGCGCATTAAATGCAATTGCTGAAAAATAAATTCATTTTATGATAGTACATATCCCGAATCTATGATATATTAGACGGGTGAGTGCTTTAAAACAAGGCTCACATATGAGTTATAAAATTATAATGAGGGAGAGTATATCATGATATATAATAATATCCTGGAAGCCATCGGACATACTCCTATGGTCCGCCTGAATCATATGGCTGAGGAAAACAGTGCACAGATTCTGGTAAAATACGAAGGAAGCAATGTGGGTGGTTCCATTAAGACACGTACCGCCTACAACATGATCCTGGATGCTGAGAAGAAGGGTCTGATAAATAAGGACAGTATCATCGTGGAGCCTACCAGTGGCAATCAGGGAATCGGCCTTGCCCTTGTGGGTGCAGTAAGAGGATATAAGACTGTCATCATTATGCCGGATTCCGTCAGCGAAGAGAGGAGGAAACTGGTGAATCACTATGGGGCAGAAGTAGTTCTGATCCATGACGATGGTGATATCGGCGCCTGCATCGATGAGTGCCTTCAGACAGCATTAAGGATGCAGAGAGAAGATCCGAATGTATTCGTTCCCCAACAGTTCACCAACCCTGCCAACAATGCAGCTCACAAATACCATACCGCTTTGGAAATCTTAGAGCAGGTAGGAGGTCCTATCGACGGATTTTGTTCCGGAGTGGGAACCGGGGGGACTATTTCCGGTATCGGTGAAACCCTGAAAGCCTTGAATCCCCAAATTGAGATCT
The DNA here is from genome assembly GCA_946538445.1 of uncultured Lachnospiraceae bacterium. Taxonomy (GTDB): domain Bacteria; phylum Bacillota; class Clostridia; order Lachnospirales; family Lachnospiraceae; genus Anaerobutyricum. The sequence continues at coordinate 6,478 of CAMNGO010000045.1, read as the reverse complement.
GGGCAGTGGAGCCTGAGGACGCAGCGATTCTTGCCGGCGGCAATATCGGAACCCATCTTCAGATGGGAATCGGAGACGGAATCATACCGGATAATCTGAACCAGCAGATCTACAGTGAGATCTGTATCATCACAGATGACGAAGCAATCCGTACCGCCCAGGACCTGGCCAGAAAGGAAGGACTTATGTGTGGTATTTCCAGCGGGACCAACGTATGTGCTGCCATCAAACTGGCAAAGAAACTGGGACCGGGTAAGACTGTAGTTACGGTTCTTCCGGATACGGCAGAAAGATACTTCAGCACTCCGCTATTCGAAGAATAGAGTGAGGATTTGCTGGAACATAATAATATATTTTAACCCGGATAAGGTAAACAGATACCTGTCCGGGGTTTTTATTCTACAATTAGTTATAAAACACCAGATGAGTTTGGAAAGGACATGGAAAGTTATGAAGAAAGATTGGTGGAAAAATGCTGTGGTATACCAGATCTACCCAAGAAGCTTTGCGGATTCCAATGGGGATGGAATCGGTGATCTTAAGGGCATAACCGGAAAACTGGAATACCTGAAAGAACTGGGGATTGACGTGATCTGGCTTTCCCCCGTATATCAGTCTCCCAACGCAGATAACGGATATGATATCAGTGATTATCAGGCCATCATGGAGGAATTCGGAACCATGGATGACTTCGATGAGATGTTGGATAAGGCTCATGCGCTTGGCATAAAGATTATGATGGATGTGGTGGTTAACCATACCTCCGATGAACACAGATGGTTCGTGGAGAGCCGCAAGAGTAAGGAGAATCCTTATCGGGACTACTATATCTGGAGAGATCCCAAAGAGGATGGAGGCACACCAAACCGGTGGGAGTCCAGTTTCAGCGGGTCTGCCTGGACCTACGATGAGAAGACAGAACAATACTATCTCCACCTGTTTGCAGACAAACAGCCTGATCTTAACTGGGAGAATGAGAAGGTAAGAGAAGCCGTCTATGACATGATGACATGGTGGTGTAAAAAAGGTGTGGATGGATTCCGTTTTGATGTGATCACTCTGATATCCAAACAGCCCGATCTTCCGGACGGGGAGGAGATCGGAAACGGATATACTGCCCAGACCTGTGCCAACGGTCCCAGGATTCATGAATACCTGCAGGAAATGAACGAGAAAGTTCTCTCCAGATATCCCCTGATCACGGTGGGAGAGAGCCCTATGGTAGATGCGCAGATGGCAAAACTCTACTGCGGGAAGGACCGCCATGAACTGAATATGATCTTCCATTTCGATCATGTCTCCGGCAGCATGAAACACCCCGGTAAATATGGGAAATGGGATGCCCCTGCCATGGATCTTCCGGAATTGCGTGATGTGCTGGCAAGATGGCAGGAAGGACTGTCCGAAGATGGATGGAACAGTCTCTACCTGTCCAATCATGACCAGCCCCGCTGTGTATCCAGATTTGGAAATGACAGTGCAGAATATCGGGAGGTCTCTGCCAAGATGCTGGCGACAGCCATGCATATGTTAAAGGGAACTCCTTATATCTACCAGGGTGAGGAATTGGGAATGACCAATCCGAGATTTGAGAAAATCGAACAGTACCGTGATGTAGAGTCCCTGAACATCTATGAGAGGTTAACCAAAGAGGAAGGCTTGCCAGAGAAAACAGTGATAGGATACCTCAAAGAAGTAAGCCGTGATAATGCCCGCACTCCAATGCAGTGGGATTCCGGAAAGAATGCAGGTTTCACGGAGGGCAACCCCTGGATCGATGTCAATCCGGATTATGTGGAGATCAATGCCGGAAAAGAGATGTCCGATGAGGATTCCGTATTCCATTACTATCAGAAACTGATTCGTCTGCGCCATGAGATGGATGTGATCGTGGATGGACGATTTGATCTCCTTCTGCCAGAGGACCCGAATCTTTTCACTTATACCAGGACTCTTGAGGATGAAAAAATCTTTGTCCTTTGTAATTTCAGCAAAAATGTCGTCGATATTCCTGAAGAAATCAGAGGATATCTGCAAGGAGATGTTTTGATCAGCAATTATAAAGAAACAGGAACTGACTATCTGAAACCTTACGAGGCTGTGGTATATCAGATTTCTTAAAATGGAGTTTGAAATGATATAAGGCAACCCCGGCCTCCGAAAGCGATATCGGATGCCGGGGTTAATTCTTTTAATCTCCAAAAGAAATACCCAGGTTCTTGGCATTCTTTATGATCTGATCATCAGGGGAGACGTATTTTAGTTTTCCTGCGGTTTCGCTCAGGGGGATGGAGTCCACATCATAGCCTCTCATGACTACCATTCTGCCGTATTCTTCCCTGGCAATCAATTCTGCTGCAGCCACGCCGAGGCGGGTGGAGATTACACGGTCAAATGGATCGGGAACACCACCTCGCTGAGTATGACCGGGAATGGTCACCCGGACTTCCTGCCCAGTGGCCTCATGAATTCTGTCAGCCAGCTCATAACTGACGGTGGCGTAGGTACTGTTTGCCTGTTTTTCTTTGTATTTCTTCTTGCTGAGAAGAGCATCTTCCTGGGAGATGGCACCTTCTGCCACAGCCAGGATGGTGAATCCTTTCCCGCTATCTGCCCGTTTCCAGATCGCATCCAGAACGTGGTCAAAATTATAGGGGATTTCCGGGATCAGTATAATATCTGCACCACCCGCAATACCGGCATGGAGGGTTACCCAGCCTACTTTATGTCCCATGAGTTCCACTATGAATACCCGGTTGTGGGAGGATGCTGTAGTGTGGATACAATCGATGGTACTGGTGGCGATATCTACGGCACTCTGGAAGCCGAAGGTCATATCGGTTCCCCACAGGTCATTGTCGATGGTTTTGGGCAGAGAGACAATATTCAGACCTTCTTCACACAGGAGGTTTGCCGTCTTCTGACTTCCGTTACCTCCAAGGACCACCAGACAGTCCAGTTTCAAAAAATGATAAGTAGCCTTCATGGCTGCCACCTTATCCACGCCGAACTGATCCGGGATATGGATCTCTTTAAAGGGCATGCGGGAGGTTCCCAGGATGGTTCCTCCCCTGGTGAGAATGCCGGAGAAATCCTCCGGTTTCATCTTTCGGTATTTTCCGTAAACCAGTCCGCGATAACCATCTTCAAATCCATATAGATCAATATCACCCAGCAGATGATTTAAGCCTTTAACCACCCCCCGCATGGTGGCATTCAGACTCTGACAGTCACCGCCGCTGGTTAGTATTCCTATTTTCTTCAACAGATTAACTCCTTTCTATCAACAAAAATAGTGTCCGATACCAATCGAACACTATTTTCAGGCAACATATAAAAAACGAAAAAATGTGCCGATGAAGAGCTTACCAGATCAGACTTCTGCCCTGATTTCTCTTCATAAGTTCCCTTCTCTCCTCAGCAGTAATGCCTGAGGCAGGGAGTGTGTTTTGGAATCCCTTCGGATATTTCTTCAGGTCTTTGAGGAATTTCTGAGTCTCTTCACTAGGCTTCTTTCCCTCTTTCGCACACTTATACTTCTCAATATAAGCTTTAGAAACATCACTGATCTGGGCAGCATTATCAAACTTCAGAAGTCTGAATGCCAGTTCAAGTTCATCATGAGCCGATAATTCAAAGTCAGAACGCATCTCATAACCTCCCATCTTAATTATCGTTAGAATATTCCGATATTATTTTATGCTTTTTCTCTCGCTTCTGTCAATAGATTTCCTTGCAGTATCCCTGCTTTTCCAAGTAATTTTTTGTGATGATCTTCCCTCTATATCTTGTGCCTTCTCATGGCTGGTGGTATAGTTATGATTGTGGTTTTACAGTAATAATAAGGAGAAAAAATCATGTCAGATAATAAACTGTTTTTTGTATCAGATTATATGGAAGGTGCCCATCCCAATATCTTAAACAGATTGTGTGAGACAAATTATGAGCACACAGACGGATATGGCCTGGACCAGTATAGTACATCTGCTATCGAAAGGATACGGGAAGCCTGTGAATGCCCGGGGGCAGAAGTAAAACTCCTTGTGGGCGGAACCCAGACAAATGCCGTCGTCATTGATGCAATCCTGCGGTCTTACCAGGGAGTGATTGCACCGGACAGCGGGCATATCGCCATCCATGAGGCAGGTGCCATAGAAAGAGGCGGACATAAGGTGCTGGCGATTCCCTCCCTGCAGGGCAAGATCAGTGCAGAACAGGTTGAGAACTATGTCAGAGATTTTGAAGAGGATGACAATCATGATCATATCGTTATGCCTGGTATGGTGTACATCTCTCAGCCCACGGAATTCGGAACCTTGTATTCCAGGAAAGAGCTGGAGGAATTGTCTGAGGTCTGTCACAGATATCATTTACCATTATATTTGGACGGAGCCCGGCTGGCTTATGCTTTAGCCAGCAATGAAAACGATATTACATTGCCGGATCTGGCCAGGTTATGCGATGTCTTTTACATCGGAGGAACCAAATGCGGCGCCTTGTTCGGAGAGGCAGTCGTGATTCCGGATCCGGGACTGATTCCTCATTTCTTCCCGATCATAAAACAACATGGTGCTTTGCTGGCCAAAGGAAGAATTCTGGGGATCCAGTTTGATGAGCTTTTTAAAGACGACCTGTATAAGGAAATAGGGGAGAGTGCCATAGCTTATGCTCTTCGGATCAAAGAATGCCTGAAGGAGCAGGGATTTTCTCTGTTTTATGATTCGCCCACCAACCAGATACTTTTTATCGTTGATAAAGAGCAGATGGAACAGATCGGCACATTTGCAGAATACAGTTTTATGGAGAAATATGATGAGAAGCATGCCGTAATCCGTTTTGCCACCAGCTGGGCTACCAGGGAGGAGGATGTGGAGATGCTGATAGGTCATTTATCTTCTATGAGAAAGAAGCAGGATCAGCAAATGAAAGAAACCGGGGAGGGATTGTAATGAGATCAACATTAAAAAGAACCTGGGCAGAGATCAATCTGGACAATCTGGCCTATAATTATAAAACTATCCGTGCTCACGTGGGTGAAGACGTGAAGTTTCTTGGTGTGGTAAAAGCGGATGCTTATGGACATGGATCCGTGTATGTTTCGAGGAAGCTGGAAAGCCTGGGAGCGGATTATCTTGCAGTCAGCAGTATCGATGAAGCCATGGAACTGCGGTTAAACGGTATATCCATGCCCATACTTATCCTGGGATATACTCCAAGGGAACAGGTGGAGCGACTGATACAGTTTGACATAACCCAAGCGGTAACCAACCGGGAGATGGCTTTGGAATACAATGAGGTAGCCCGAAAGTGTGGAGTTCATATGAAAGCTCACATCAAGGTGGATACCGGTATGTCCAGGCTGGGATTCTTATGTGAAGGAGAAGACTTCGACCAAAGCGTGGCTGAGATTGCGGATGCCTGCAGACTTCCGGGTCTTGATGTGGAGGGAATATTCACTCACTTTGCGGTTTCAGATGAACCTGGAGAGGAGTGCCTTCAGTACACAAAGCATCAACTGGATCTGTTTGTCAGGATGATAGATGAGGTTGAAAAAGAAACCGGCAAACCTTTCCGGATCCGGCATTGTGCCAACACTGGTGCATCCGTACGATATCCTGATACCTACCTGGATATGGTCCGCCCCGGAATACTTCTGTACGGGTATGGGGAATTTGCCAAGGAGCTTGGCCTGAAGCCGGTCATGTCCCTCAAGACTACAGTCAGTGCCATAAAGGATTACCCCGCAGGAACAAAGATCAGCTATGGAGGTACTTATATGACAGACAAAGATACCCGTATGGGTGTGCTTCCCTATGGATATGCAGATGGCTTCTTTCGATGCCTGTCCAATCGTTTCAATCTTATGTCCGAAGCAGGACCGGTATCGGTTAGAGGCAGGATCTGTATGGATATGTGTATGGTGGATTTGACGGATATGCCCCAGGTGGGAGTAGGAAGTGAAGTCGAGATCTTTGGGGAGAAGAATCCCATAGAGGTAATGGCTGATCAGGCAGGGACGATTACCTATGAGCTGGTATGCGCCGTAAGCAAACGTGTCCCCAGGGTGTATATGGAAGATGGAATCGTGATTGATAAGGAGCTTCTCCTTAGGATGTGAGCCATCTGTAGGGCACCTCATCCGATAAAAATGACAAAAAAATACATACGAGTATAAGAACAAAAGAGGCAGCAGAGCTCTCGACCGTGGGAACCCTGCTGCCTCTTATTTATTAATTTACAGGATGATGGTTGAATTATCCAAGGATATGTAACGAAAATTACAAACAGTTCTTTTGCTCTTGGAGGACAGATCTGATGCATAAGTCCTATAAATTATTATATAAAAGATATAGCAACTATACAATTTTCTGAATTTTATATGATTATCTTAAATTTTATAGGATAATTGTGGATTTGATTACAATATGTTTTAAGATTCTGCTCGGAATTTCTTCTTAATTATTTTTATGAAAAATTA
>CAMNGO010000044.1 GCA_946538445.1 uncultured Lachnospiraceae bacterium | reverse complement strand
GACACCGATGTCCAGCTGGAGAAGGGTAAATTCTATCTGATCCGCCTTGATTCCAGTGGGACCGAATCCGGAAAGGAACCCATTTTCTACCAGTGGAGGACGAGGGAGAAGGGATTTTCCGGAAAAGTAATGGTCAATCAGATACACAGAGAAAAGTACCTGGTGGCCAAATTGTATTATCCGGTGAGGATCTATATGCAGTGGGCAACCATCTGTTTCCTGATCGGATTTGTCATCCTTCTTATCCTGCATGAGATTCCGCTGCCCGAGGACCTGCTGTCCCATGTGGGAACGGCACTCTGGCTGCTGGCCCCGATCTTTACCTTCTGGATGGTGGAACGGTTTACCGATAATCAGATATACCGGATCAGGGTAGGAGAGTTCTGTTTTAACCTGATTCTCTACTATCTGTTTTTCGGTATATTATACCTCATCTTCTTCTCAAGAAGATTGTCTGTGATCCTGGGAATGTCATGGTGGTATTTCCTTGGAATTGCAAATTATTATGTGCTGAATTTCAAAGGGGCTCCCATCCTTCCTTCGGATCTGATGTCCTTCTCCACTGCCATGAGTGTGTCAGCAAATTACACCTATGATATCCAGCCGGTCTTCGTTTGGAACGGACTTCTGATGCTTTGCTATTTTGCCCTGCTCTTCCGTTGCCCGATCAAGAAGAAGAAACGTTGGAAGAGCAGACTGGTTCTGCTTGCCCTGATTCTGGCAGGAACACTCTCCGTCGGATTCCTGGTAGCGGAACAGGATATTTTAAAGAGCATGGGCATAAAAAACAATGTGTGGGATCAGAAGAAGGGATATGCCAAAAACGGATTGTTCTTTGGTTTTGTCCTGAATATGAATTCCCTTCTCCATGAAAAACCGAGTGCGTATTCCGAGGAGTCCGCCAAGGATATCGTGGAATATTATGAAGAAATCTATGCCAACAGAGAGAAGGGCAAGAGAGGGCGTCTGGAGAGAAAAGACGGGAAAAAGCCCAATGTGATTGCCATTATGAATGAAGCATTTTCCGATCTGTCCGTGGTCAACTCCTTCACTACCAATGAGGATTATATGCCATTTATCCGGAGCCTGGATAAGAACACCATCAAAGGAAACCTGTATATGTCCATCTTTGGATCCGGAACCTGTAATTCCGAGTTTGAATTCCTCACCGGGAACAGTGTGGGATTCCTGCAGAACGGTATCATTGCCTATACCCAGGTTGTGAAGGATAAGCTTCCCAATATGTCCTACCTGCTAAAAGAACAGGGATACGGGGGGAATCTTGCCTTGCATCCATATCTTGCATCAGGATGGAACCGGGTGGAAGTCTATGATGAGATGGGATTTTCTTCTTTCTACAGCGAGAAAGATTTCGTCAATCCTGTGATGTACCGAAAATATATCTCCGATCAGTCAGATTTTGAGAAGATTGTGGAGCTTTATGAATCTCACGAGGATAAGGAGGAGCCCTTTTATCTGTTTAACGTGACCATGCAGAATCATGGCGGTTTTGACAAAAGCTATGAGAATTTCAGTCATGACATCCGCATCACGGATAACCACGCAAATGAAAAGGCGGACCAGTATCTCTCCCTGATCAAGAAGTCTGATGATGCTTTCCGCTACCTGGTGAAATATTTTAAAAAGGTGGAGGAACCTACCATCATCGTTATGTTCGGAGACCACCAGCCTTCTTTGGGCAGCGATTTTTACGATAGTCTTTACGGAAAACCAGCCGGTGACCTCACCAAAGAAGAATTGCTCAAAAAGTATGAGGTTCCCTTTATCATCTGGGCCAACTATGATATCAAGGAGACTACCATCGATAAGATGAGCGCTAATTATCTGGGTGCTTATGTGATGAAGGAAGCGGGATTGAAAACCAGTTCCTATCAGAAATTCCTGCTTGACCTCTATGAGAAACTTCCGGTGATCAATGCCATGGGAGCCATCGATTCTGAAGGAAATTATTACGAAGATGCCATGGATTCCCCTTACAAAGACCTGGTAAAACAGTACCAGATCCTCCAGTATAATAATCTTATTGACACCAAACATACCGTGGATTCATTTTTCTATCTGAATAAATAGTATGATATAATAGTATGATATCTGAAAAGGAGGAAGCAGATGAAATCATACCAACGGATCAGCTTATGTATTCTGCTTTGTATTATATTGACAATATCAGCTGCTTCCGGCTGCCGCAAGCAGCCTGAACAAGAGTCCCCGGAAGACAGTACCGGGGCTGCAGAAGCGACCACTTTGTCGGAAGACCTGTCTATGGATGAAATCACTCTGGAAGGGATGGCCGGGGATGTTCTGAGTACTATGACCCTGGAAGAGAAAATCGGACAGCTCTTTATCGTATGTACGGATTCCCTGGACTTCTCAGCGGAGACTTCCATCACCGATGAGATGAGGGAGAATCTTGCCAGATTTCAGCCTGGTGGAGTGATCTTTTTCTCCTTTAATATCAATACCCCCGAACAGACGTCCACATTTATCACTGAGATGCAAAAATCGGTTAAGATTCCCCTGTTTATCGGTGTTGATGAAGAAGGGGGCATGGTAGCCCGGATCGCTAATAATAAGGAGATGGGAACCACTTCATTTCCCACCATGAAGGTCATCGGGGACAGCGGATCCCCGGAGGAGGCCGGAAAAGTGGGAGAAACCATAGGAAAAGAGATATCCGGACTTGGCTTCAATCTTGATTTTGCTCCTGTGGCAGACGTGATGACAAACGATGCCAACGAGGAGATTGGAGAGAGAAGCTTCGGCAGTGATCCGAAGCTGGTTTCCGATATGGTGGCAGAGGAGGTCAAGGGTCTCCAGAAATATGATGTGAGCGCCACTTTAAAACATTTCCCCGGACAGGGCAGCAGCGGGGAAGATACCCACAAGGGATACGTGGGACTGGATGTCACCATCGATAATCTTCGTGATACGGACTTTATGCCCTTTAAAAGCGGGATAGCTGCCGGTGCGGATTTTGTGATGACGTCCCACGTCTCCGTCAGTCAGATCACAGGAAATGATCTTCCTTCCTCCCTGTCGGATATCGTGGTAAGCGCCATTCTCCGGGACGAGCTGGAGTTTGAAAATGTGATAATCACAGATGCCATGAACATGAAAAGCATCACAAAATTCTATGATTCGGATGAAGCTGCGAGACTTGCCTTCCAGGCAGGAAATGACATGATTCTTATGCCGGATGATTTCTCATTGGCTGTTGAAGGAATCCTTGATGCAGTAAACAGTGGGGATATCGAGGAAGAAGAGATCGACCAGGCGGTGTTAAGAATCCTGAAAGTGAAGATCAAAAGAGGAATCATTCCGGAAGACTCTGCTTATTTCTCATCCTAGTAGGAGAAGCAGGTGTACAAGATTCAGGAAATATGTTAAAAAGATAGAGAAGAATAAAATTCAGGAGGATTATTATGTACGATAGATATCAAAGCCCCTTATCAGAACGTTACGCCAGCAAGGAGATGCAGTATATCTTTTCCCCGGACAAAAAATTTAAAACCTGGAGAAAGCTGTGGATCGCCCTGGCAGAGACAGAATATGAACTTGGACTTGACAGCATCAGCAAAGAACAGATCGAAGAGCTGAAAGCCCATGCCGATGAGATTAATTTTGAGGAAGCCAAAGCCAGGGAAAAACTGGTACGGCATGATGTAATGTCACATGTATACGCCTATGGACTTCAGTGCCCCAATGCAAAAGGAATCATTCATCTTGGAGCCACTTCCTGCTATGTGGGTGATAACACGGATATTATCCTCATGACAGAAGGACTGAAGCTGGTACGTAAGAAGCTCCTGAATGTGATTGCCGAGCTTTCCGGATTTGCCCTTACATACAAGGACCTTCCCACTCTTGCATTCACCCATTTCCAACCGGCCCAGCCTACCACAGTCGGCAAGAGGGCCACTTTGTGGATCAATGAGCTTATGCTGGATCTGGAGGACCTGGACTATGTGATTTCCACAATGAAATTACTGGGATGCAAAGGAACAACAGGAACCCAGGCAAGTTTTCTTGAACTTTTTGATGGAAATCATGAGATTATCAGACAGATCGACGAGAAGATTGCCCACAAGATGGGATTTGAGAGCTGCCATCCTGTATCAGGCCAGACCTACTCCAGGAAAGTGGACAGCCGTGTATTAAATGTGTTGAGCGGAATCGCCCAGTCTGCCCATAAATTCTCCAATGATATCCGTCTCCTTCAGCATCTGAAAGAGATTGAAGAACCATTTGAAAAGAATCAGATCGGATCATCCGCCATGGCCTATAAGAGAAATCCTATGCGGAGTGAACGAATTGCCTCTCTGGCCAATTATGTGATGTCCGATGCCATGAATCCTGCATTGGTAGCATCCACACAGTGGTTTGAGAGAACACTTGATGATTCTGCCAACAAGAGACTTTCCGTTCCGGAAGGATTCCTGGCGGTAGATGGAATACTGGATCTATATCTGAATGTTGTGGACGGCCTGGTGGTCTATCCGAAAGTGATCGAGAGCAGACTTATGAAAGAACTTCCTTTCATGGCGACCGAGAATATTATGATGGATGCCGTGAAAGCAGGCGGGGACCGTCAGGAATTACATGAGCGGATCCGTCAGCATTCCATGGCAGCCGGCAAAGTTGTCAAGGAAGAAGGAAAAGAAAATGACCTTCTGGAACGTATTGCTTCCGATCCTGCTTTCGGCATGGATATGGATCAGCTGAAATCTATCATGAAACCTGAGAATTTTGTGGGAAGAGCACCGGAGCAGACGGAAGAGTACATCAGAGATTACGTCCGTCCTGTCCTTGATGCAAACCGGGATATTCTCGGCATGACTGCTGAGATAAACGTGTAATAGAATCAGGTGAATTAATTTGAGACAGAATGATAAAAAAGAAGAAAATATACTGACCCAGGCCTCCATACTTATGGTGGCCGGGATCATCACACGGATCATCGGTGTGTTGTACCGCAGTCCCGTCACAAGTATCATCGGAGATGAGGGAAACGGGTATTACAGTATCGCGGTAAATATCTACACCATGATCCTCCTGATCTCATCCTACAGTATTCCCATGGCAGTATCCAAGGTCGTTTCCGGGAAACTGGCCCTCAGACAATACAGAGATGCCCATAAGGTCTTTCGATGTGCTCTGCTTTATGTACTGATCGTGGGAACCATCGGAATGGGTGTCACCTTCTTCGGGGCACAATATCTGATTCCGGAGAATCAGAGCAATGCGATTCCTGTTCTCAGGATCCTTGCTCCCGCCATATTCATTTCAGGATTTCTTGGGGTATTCCGAGGATATTTTCAGGCCCATGGCAGCATGGTGCCCACTTCTGCTTCCCAGATCATAGAACAGATCATGAACGCCATTGTAAGTATCGGTGCCGCTGTCCTGTTCATTCGATTGTTTGCGGGCAATGATGATCGGAAGGTTCCTGTGTTTGGCGCTATGGGTTCTGCGGCAGGTATCGTTGCGGGAGTGATCACCGGTCTGGTCTTCATGTTGGTCCTCTATCTGTCCAACGCTCCCTACTTCAAGAAACGCAGGATGCATGACACATCAGGGGTCAACACCCCCACAGGAAGTCTCTTCCTTGTGATCCTGCTGATGGTGACTCCGGTGATACTTAGCACCTTTGTCTACAATATCAGCACCGTGATCAACCAGACGGTTTTCATAGATGTCATGGACTTCCGGGGGATGGACAGCAGGCAGGCAGCTTCTTTATATGGGGTATTCTCCGGTAAATTCTGGGTGCTGGTCAATGTTCCGGTGGCCCTGGCCAATTCTATGTCCACGGCCATGATTCCTGCTGTTTCCGGAAATTATACATTGGGTAACTACAAAAAGTGCGGGGAGAAGGTGAAGGAAGCCATTCATTTCACCATGATGATCAGCATACCGGCAGCAGTTGGACTATGTGTGCTGGCCTGTCCGGGCATGCAGGTTTTGTTTCCGCAAAGAGCGACCATACGAATTGCGATCAATATACTAAGAGCCGGATGTATCTGTGTGGTCTTTTACAGTCTTTCCACGGTTTCAAACGGAGTGCTGCAGGGGATTGGTAAAGTGAATATTCCACTTCGCAATGCCGCTTTCTCCTTACTTCTTCAGGTTATCCTTCTGGCAGCCCTGCTGTACTTTACCGGCCTGGACCTCTATGCCTTGGTTGCAGCCACATGTTTTTACTCATTTATGATGTGTCTGTTGAACAGCTTTAGTGTCAGAAAATTCCTGAAATACCGGCAGGAGATCAGGAAGACTTTTCTGATTCCTGCAGTCAGTGCCCTGGTGATGGGGGCATTCTGTTATCTGTTTTATCAGGGACTGTATCAGATCAGCTATCTTGCGTTCGCTGACTTGCTTCCCCTGAGACTGATCATCCTGGTATGCATGATGCTGGCTGTAGCATTTGCAGTGATCGTCTACTTTGTAGTTGAAGTGAAACTGGGCGGTGTCTCGGAAGAAGAGCTCAGAAATTTCCCGAAAGGCGGTTCCCTTGTCGGCTTGGCCAGGAGGTTTGGATTACTTTAACACTTTACTTATTTATGATAATCCGTTATAATAAATTTTTGTGAGATACTGTTTTGTAGATTTGTTGTTTTTAACCAGGAGGATATAGATATGGTAAAAGCGATCGTCGGAGCAAACTGGGGCGATGAGGGAAAGGGCAAGATCACAGATATGCTTGCCGAGAACTCAGATATTATTGTCAGATTTCAGGGTGGTGCCAATGCCGGCCACACTATCATCAACAATTACGGTAAGTTTGCACTGCACACATTGCCATCCGGTGTTTTTTATGAACATACAACCAGCGTGATCGGCAATGGCGTTGCCCTTAACATACCAGTACTTTTTAATGAGGTAAATGAAATTGTCTCCAAAGGTGTGCCCAGACCAAAGATTCTTGTTTCTGACCGCGCTCAGATGGTGATGCCGTACCATATCCTGTTTGATCAATATGAGGAGGAGCGCCTGGGAGGTAAATCTTTCGGGTCAACCAAATCAGGGATCGCTCCTTTTTATTCTGACAAATATGCCAAGATCGGTTTCCAGGTTAGTGAACTTTTTATGGATCCGGAACTGCTGAAAGAGAAGATTTCCCGGGTCATTGCCCAGAAGAATGTCCTTCTGGAGCACCTTTATCACAAACCCCTTCTGGTGGAAGAGGATATTTTCCGCACATTGATGGAATACAAAGAGATGGTGGAACCTTTTGTCTGTGATGTGTCAGCATTTCTTCATCAGGCTCTCAAAGACGGGAAGACAATCCTTCTGGAAGGGCAGCTTGGCACTCTGAAAGATCCGGATCATGGTATTTATCCGATGGTTACTTCTTCCTCCACTCTGGCAGCTTACGGTGCAATCGGGGCAGGGATACCTCCTTACGCCATCGAAAAGATTGTGACAGTGGTGAAAGCTTACAGCAGTGCTGTCGGTGCCGGCGCATTTGTCAGTGAAATATTCGGAGAAGAAGCTCAGGAACTGCGTGTTCGGGGAGGAGACGGAGGAGAGTTTGGTGCCACCACGGGCAGACCAAGACGTATGGGCTGGTTTGACTGTGTCGCCTCCAAATATGGCTGCCGTCTTCAGGGCACAACCGATGTGGCCTTCACTGTTGTGGATGTGCTGGGATATCTTGATGAGATTCCGGTATGTGTCGGCTATGAGATCGACGGCGAAGTGACCACTGATTTCCCTGTGGCTTATAAACTTGAGCAGGCAAAACCGGTATTGAAGGTCCTTCCGGGATGGAAATGTGATATCCGCGGAATACGAAAGTATGAGGATCTGCCAGAGAACTGCAGAAATTATATTGAATTCATTGAAAAAGAGATTGGATATCCTATCACTATGGTCTCCAACGGACCCGGCCGTGATGAGATTATCTATCGTTAGATAAACATTTTAATGAGACAGGCTGCTGCATGGTTTCAAAGAGAAAACCATGTGGCAGCCTTATTACACGTGTAAGAAGGAGATTTATATGAAGATACTTTCCATTGCTATCCCCAGCTATAATTCCCAGGATTACATGAGGAACTGTATTGAAAGCCTTATCCCCGGAGGGGAAGATGTGGAGATTCTGATCGTAGATGACGGGTCGAAAGATAATACGGCAGCCATCGCGGATGAATACGAGGCAGCTTTTCCCGGTATCGTCCGGGCAATCCATCAGGAAAACGGCGGACACGGGGAAGCGGTCAATGCCGGACTTCGCCATGCAACCGGTATGTTTTATAAAGTGGTGGACAGTGATGACTGGGTGGCGCCGGACGCCTATAAACAGATCCTGGCTTTTCTGAAAGAGGCAGCCGGGGAAGAGGAGCCCTTGGATGCTTTGTTTTCCAATTATGTGTATGAAAAACAGGGAGTGAAGCATAAAAAAGTGATCGAGTACCGCTCCATCCTTCCGCAAAACCAGTATTTCAGCTGGGAAGAAGTGGGCAGATTCAAAGCAACTCAGAATATCCTGATGCACTCGGTCATCTACAGGACCCAGCTGCTCAGGGACTGCGGGTTCGAACTTCCCAAGCACACTTTTTATGTAGATAATGTATTTGTCTATTGGCCACTGCCTTATCTTAGAAAAATGTATTATCTGGATGTGGATTTTTATCGCTACTATATCGGTCGTGAGGATCAGTCTGTAAATGAGAAGGTCATGATGTCAAGGATCGATCAGCAGATTCGGGTAAATAAGATCATGATCGATACTTTTGCAAAACATGAGGGCTCTTTCTCCTGCAAAAAACTGGAGAACTATATGCTGCACTATCTCAGCACCATCACCCTGGTCAGCTCAGTGATGCTCATGAAGATCAACACGGAGGAAGCAGACCGGGAGAAAGCCAGATTATGGGCTTATCTGCGTAAGAAATCCCCGGCTGCTTACCGGAAGTTCAAACGCTCGCTTTTAGGGAACCTTGCAGGTTCTCATGGAAAGTTTAAACGGATGCTCACAATGGGAGGATATAAGATTGCCCGGAAATGGATCGGATTTAATTAAGATAAAGCGAGATCTGATACTGATTCTGGTCTTTTGTCTGCTGGCACTTATTGCCCTGCTTGCCGTCAGATCAGGTCGCAAGGAGGGGACTGTTGTCCAGATCAGGATTGATGGGAAAGTGTACGGGAATTATCCTTTGGCACAAGAGCAGACGGTCATGATCCGCGGAGAGGATTTTGTCAGCACTTTAATCATCCGGGATGGAAAGGCAGATATGACGGAGGCAGATTGTCCGGATCAGATCTGTGTAAATCATCGTCCGGTTCGGTTCCGTGGGGAAACCATCGTATGTCTTCCTCATAAACTGGTGGTTGAGGTTATCCCGGACCAGGAAGAATCCTCCGGCGGGTTGGATGCTGTCAGCAAGTGACATAATATCAAGAGATTCTTGATTTTACAGCGTATTTCCTTTATTATATTGAAGTGACAACCTATGTAGTTTTTATATATATTAAAGCATAAAGTTGAGAAAGAAGGTAAAAAAATGGGATTACTGACATTTAAAGGCGGCCTTCATCCTTATGACGGGAAAGAATTAAGTAAGGACAAAGCGATTACGGAATACTTACCCCAGGGAGAGATGGTCTATCCTTTAAGCCAGCACATCGGTGCACCGGCAGTCGCCTGTGTGAAGAAAGGCGACAATGTATTAGTTGGTCAGAAGATTGCTGAAGCAGGTGGTTTTGTGTCCGCCAATATCTTCAGTTCGGTGTCCGGTAAGGTTCTGAAGATTGAACCAAGACTGACTGTTTCAGGCAATAAGGTCAATAGCATCGTGATTGAGAACGATGGTTTCTACAAAAAGGCTGAATTTCATCCGGTGGAGACCATGACCAAGGAAAATATCCTGGCTGCAGTCAAGGAGGCCGGTATCGTAGGCCTGGGCGGGGCCGGGTTCCCTACCCATGTGAAACTCTCCCCCAAGGAACCGGAAAAGATTGATTATATCATCGTGAACGCAGCGGAGTGTGAACCTTACATCACGGCGGATTATCGCCAGATGATGGAGACACCGGAAGATCTGCTTTCCGGGTTAAACATCATCCTGTCCATGTTCCCTGCTGCCAAGGGAGTGATCGGTATCGAGGATAATAAGCCGGAAGCCATTCGGAAGCTGACCGAGATGTGCAAGGAAGAAGAGCGCATAGAGGTGGCTGCTCTGAAAACAAAATACCCCCAGGGTGCAGAGCGTTCCCTGATTTTCGCAGTGACCGGCAGGGCCATCAATTCCGGTATGCTGCCGGCAGATGCAGGCTGTATCGTTGATAATGTGGCAACGGTGATCGCAATCCATGAAGCTGTCACCATGGGCAAACCTCTTTACGAGAGAGTGGTGACTGTCACCGGAGATGCCATTGCCGAACCCGGCAATTTCAAAGTGAAGTCGGGAACCAACGCAGCTGAACTCGTGGATGCTGCAGGAGGGTTTAAAACACGACCGGAAAAAGTGATATCCGGCGGCCCTATGATGGGTATGGCCCTCAGCAGCCTGGATGTACCATGTCAGAAAGCTTTTTCGTCCTTATTATGTCTGACAAAGGACGAGGTTGCCGCCTGCGAGCCCGGCAATTGTATCCGCTGCGGACGCTGTATCTCTGTCTGTCCGGCAGGATTGATGCCCACCAGATTATCAGAGATCGCCGACAAAGGAGACTTTGCCTTGTTTGATCAGCTGAATGGCTGTGAATGCGTGGAATGCGGATGCTGCTCCTATATCTGTCCGGCCAAGAGAAGATTAACCCAGTCCATGAAGACAGGTCGCCGTGAAGCCCTGGCTCTCAGAAGACGTCAGAAATAACATAAGGAGAGGTGAAAAATGAACGAACAATTCTATAACGTATCAGCCAATCCTCATGTAAGGGATAAGGCTTCTACTCACAGTATCATGCTGGATGTGATCATTGCTCTGCTGCCGGCCACATTATTTGGATGGTGGAATTTCGGAGTCAATGCAGTTATCCTCACAGTACTCAGTATTGCCACCTGTGTGATCTCCGAGTATGCATGGCAGTATTTTATGCACAAGAAGATCACGGTTGGTGACATGAGTGCAGTGCTGACCGGCCTTCTGCTGGCCATGAATCTTCCGGCAGGAGTCCCCTACTGGATGCCGGTGCTGGGTGGTGTGTTTGCCATCATCGTTGTAAAACAGCTTTTTGGCGGACTTGGGCAGAACTTCATGAATCCGGCCCTTGGAGCCCGTTGTTTTCTTCTGATTTCTTTTGCGGGCATGATGACAGATTTTTCCGTGAAGGGATTCGGAACTACTTTTGATGCCACCACGGGTGCAACTCCTCTGGCTGCTTTAAAGGCAGGCCAGGCTGTTAATCTCAAGGATATGTTTCTGGGACTTACCCCGGGAACCATCGGGGAAACTTCTGCCATCCTTCTGATCCTTGGCGGCTTGTATCTGATTTTCAAAGGAATCATCAGCTGGAGGATTCCGATTTGTTATATTGCAACTTTAAGTATTTTTGTACTCCTCTTCGGAGGACATGGATTTGATGCTGTATATCTGGCACAGCATCTGTGTGGCGGCGGTCTGATGTTAGGTGCATTCTTTATGGCTACCGATTATGTAACATCCCCCATCACTCCCAAAGGACAGATCGTATTCGGTATCCTTCTGGGACTGCTCACAGGAATCTTCCGTATCTTCGGAGGCTCCGCAGAAGGTGTATCCTACGCCATCATTTTCTGTAATCTCTTAGTTCCGTTGATCGAAAGATTTACGACTCCTACCGCTTTTGGGAAAGGAGGTAAGAATTAATGAAGGCATTAGTTACAGATTGTTTGAAACTTGTAATCATCACATTGGTTGCAGGAATTGCCCTTGGTGCCGTGTACGGAATCACCAAGGATCCCATCGCACAGCAGGAAGTCAAAGCGAGGGAAGCTGCCTACAAAGCCGTGTTCCCGGATGCTTCCGAATTCACCGATGTGGATGGATTTACGACGGAAGCCGCCAGTGCCGTACTGGCAGAGTATCCAAATGTGATCGAGGATCATCAAGGGGATGTCATCTCCTCCGCTGTGGAGGCTAAGGACGCATCCGGCAGTGTTCTCGGATATATCTTCAATGTGACCACATCAAAAGGTTACGGCGGGGACATCCAGCTTACAGTTGGAATCCAGGCAGACGGGACGGTTAACGGATATTCCGTATTAGCCATCGGTGAGACC
>CAMNGO010000043.1 GCA_946538445.1 uncultured Lachnospiraceae bacterium | reverse complement strand
GTCGAAAGATGTCGTAATCCATGCCAAAATATTTTCCCAGGATCCGGGAGTCCATCAGTACTTTATAGTCCAGAAACGGCATCAGGTCTTCCCAGTCCACGGTCTCATTTTTCTCCATGCATTCCCACAGAAGATCGGAACACAGGGGGCTCCCTTTCTCCAGCAGTTCCCGGTCTTTTCCCTCCCTGAGACATAAACGCAAAGCTGTGGCAGAAGGATAGATATCCCGGTTGATATCCCACTCCTCCGCCAGGTACCCGCTTCCCTTCCGCAGCACAGCCACCGGCTCCATAGCGCATTTCCTTCGCCGGATTGCCTTGATATATTCCAGGGCCAGGATGTGATTGGGCTGCCGCAGAATCTGGCGGTATCTTTCCCGGGGAAGGCAGGCCAGTACTGCTTCTTCTCTGGCCTGGGGATAGTTCTTTCCGGACTCCAGCTCTTTTTTCAGGGTTTCCTTATACAGGGCCGGTTCCTCCAGCATCAGATCAGCCAGTGCCATTAGTTCTTCCACGTTTGATTCCTCGGAACCGAAGGACAGATAGTCCACACATCCCAGAGATTCCAGGATTCCAACTCCGGCAGTGGCAAAATACTCGGCACTGGAACTTGCATAGAGTGAAGGCATCTCGATGATCAGATCAGCACCGCTTTCCAGAGCCATCTGTGCCCTTAAGTACTTATCTACGATAGCCGGTTCTCCCCTCTGAACGAAGTCACCGCTCATTACAACCACGATGTAATCTGCCCCGGTCAGCCTTCTGGTCTCCTCGATGTGATATCTGTGTCCCTCATGGAAGGGATTGTACTCGGCTATGATTCCCGCTGTCTTCATTATCTGTCCTCCTTGCCTTCCCAACTGTCTTTTATCCTTGCAGATTGAAAAAAATAAGTTCATTATTTCAATCGTTCCTGCATATACTATACAAAAAAACACAATGATTTACAAATATTACCCTTTATCTTTACAAAAAAAAGTCGTATACTAAGAATGTATTATTATAATCATAATGAGGCAGAATGCCTAAAAAAGTAAAAAGGAGTATTGGTGAAATGAAAGTATTAATTATCAACTGCGGTAGCTCTTCCTTAAAATACCAGGTTATCGATTCTGATACAGAATTCGTTCTGGCAAAAGGTCTTTGTGAAAGAATCGGTATCGACGGCGTTTTAACTTATGAGAAGACCGGCAGTGAAAAAGTCAAATATGAGGCTCCGATGCCAGCTCATAAAGAGGCTGTTTCCCTTGTATTAAAACAGCTGATGGATCCTGAGACAGGCGTGATCAAATCCATCGATGAGATCAATGCAGTTGGTCATCGTATGGTGCATGGCGGCGAGAAATTTGCTTGCTCCACTCTGTTAACTCAGGAAGTATTGGATACTGTAGCATCCGTTAACGATCTTGCTCCACTCCATAACCCCCCCACATTAGTTGGTGTGAATGCTTGTAAGGAACTGATGCCTACAACTCCGATGGTTGGTGTTTTTGATACCGCTTTCCATCAGACCATGCCGGCAGAGGCTTACATCTACGGTCTCCCATATGAGTACTATGAGAAATACGCTGTACGTCGTTACGGTTTCCACGGAACATCCCACAAGTTCGTATCCCAGCGTACCGCTGAGATCTTAGGAAAGAAACCGGAAGACGTTAACGTTGTTGTATGTCATCTTGGAAACGGTTCTTCCATCTCTGCTGTTAAGGGTGGAAAATGTATCGACACTTCCATGGGTCTTACCCCGTTAGAGGGTCTCATCATGGGAACCCGTTCCGGTGACATCGATCCTACCTGCATCCAGTTTATCGCTCAGAAAGAGGGACTGACACTGGATGAGACCATGAATGTCATCAACAAGAAATCCGGTGTTCTTGGTATCTCCGGTGTATCTTCTGACTTCCGTGATCTTGGCGAAGCAGCAGAAAAGGGAAATGAAAGAGCTCAGGTCGCTCTCGATGCATTTGCTTACCGTGTTGTTAAATACATCGGTGCTTACGCAGTTGCCATGGGCGGAGTTGATGCTGTTGTATTTACCGCAGGTATCGGTGAGAACGATATCTCCACACGTGCAAGAATCGCAAAACGTTTAGGTTGCCTGGGCGCTGAGTTCGACGAAGCAGCTAACAACGTTCGCGGTAAGGAAGCTTTCATCTCCACTCCGGATTCCAAAGTGAAACTTCTTGTGGTTCCGACCAACGAAGAGCTGGCTATCTGCCGTGATACCGTTGAGATCGTAACAGGTCTCGTAGAGGATGCAGTGGGAAAATAATTGCGGAAGTCGTCTATGATATCGTTAAGAAGATAAAAGACTGACTTCCCGGATTAGGAAGTAATAAAGGGTATGTCATAGGCTGCGGATTTCTATTCGCAGTCCAGGCATACCCTTATTACTTTTTTAGCGGAACTGATTCAGTTCTTCATCGTATTCAAATCCTGCCATACTCAGCCTTTGGATGATGTCCTCCTCATTGATATGCATATCTTCGCATAATTTCTTAAGATTCGGATACTCATCTCTCAGTTTTGTATTCAGCACACTGTAAAGCATCATTGGATCTGCGGGAAGACCCATGGGAAATCCTGTCATAATATTCTCCTCCCCTTTCTACATGGCATCTGATACCATCCGGTATAATTCGTATCATTTTAATCTGACCTTTGCTATATACTGATTTTATCTTTCCTATCTGCTTCTGTCAATTTCCCATTATTTATTGTATAATACAAAAGATTATAGTATTCTATAGATTAGATTGTTTTCTGAATAAATATGCAGGCTTTACATATTTATTCAAAAATATAAAGATGGAGGTTAAAAAGAATGGCAAACAAGGTTTGGAAATTCCATAATGATGTTGATACGGATCAGATCATCGCCTCCCAATATCTGCTCCTGCCGGATATTGAGGCAATGAAAATCTATACATTTGAATCCCTGGATCCGGATTTTGCAAAGAAGGTGACTCCTGGTGATATCGTGGTAGCCAGCGAGAATTTCGGTTGCGGATCTTCCAGGGAGCAGGCTCCCAGTGTCCTGAAAGCATTGGGGATCCAGGCGGTGATCGCAAAGTCTTTCGCCAGGATTTTCTACCGCAACTCCATTAATATCGGACTTCCGGTGATTGTCTGCAAGGACTTGTATGATCATGTGGAAGACGGCGGTACGGCTGAGCTTGACCTGTCCGCAGGGACTGTTACCGTGGATGGCCGGTCCTTCACCTGTACCAAGCTTCCGGAATACATGCAGGGTATCCTGAATGCCGGTGGACTGATTGCATCTTTGAATAAGGAGGAAGACTGATATGGGAATGACGATTGGCGAAAAGATCATCGCACGGGCAGCCGGTGTCGATGTGGTAAAACCAAATGATATTCACACGGTCACCCTGGACCGGATGATGAGTAATGACGGAACCACCCACCTTACCGTGGATATGTATAACAACAAACTAAAACATCCCAAGATCGCAGATAATAAGAAAGTTGTCTTCATCATGGATCATAATGTTCCTGCAGAGAACCCCAAGACTGCAGAAGCCCACAAAAAGATGCGCAATTTTGCCAGGGAACATGATATCGCCCTCTATGAAGGACAGGGTATCTGCCATCAGATCATGATGGAGGACTATGTATGCCCGGGCGAGCTGATCTTCGGAGCAGACTCCCACACCACCACCTATGGGGCCCTGGGAGCCTTTGGAACCGGTGTCGGCTGCACAGACTTTCTCTATGCCATGACCACCGGAACTTCCTGGGTAATGGTGCCGGAAACCCTGCGATTCAATCTCCACGGCAAATTGCCTGAGGGTGTCTATGCCAGAGATCTGATTCTGACCATCATCGGGGATATCGGCGCTAACGGTGCCAACTATAAGATCATGGAGTTCGCCGGAGACGGGGCCCATAATCTCACCATAGACGAGCGTATCGTTCTCTGTAATCTGACGGTGGAAGCCGGTGCAAAGGCCGGTATCGTGGAGCCGGACGAGAAAGTTGTGGAGTTTTGCCAGGCCCATGGCCGCAAGGCAGTCCATATGTTCAAGAGTGATGAAGATGCAAGTTTTGCCAGGGTTTATGAGTATGATCTGTCCAAGATCAAACCGGTGGTAGTCCGTCCGGACTTCGTCGATAACTTTGACACACTGGAAGTAGTCAAAAAGGAAAAAATCAAAATCGATGAATCCTTCGTGGGGTCCTGTAATAACGGAAGGATCGAAGACCTGCGTATCGCAGCGGATGTCGTAAAGGGCCGGCAAGTCCATCCCAACGTACGCTTCCTCATCGCTCCTGCTTCCCAGGCCGTCTATATCCAGGCTTTGGAGGAAGGTATCATCACCACATTGATGAAAGCAGGTGCCATGGTCATGAACACCAACTGTTCTGTATGCTGGGGCAGCTGCCAGGGTGTTATCGGCAAGGATGAAGTACTGATCTCCACCGGAACCCGCAATTTCAAGGGTCGCGCCGGAGATCCCAGTTCCAAAGTATATATGGCCAATGCAGCTACCTGCGCCGCCTCTGCAGTGAAGGGTTATATCTGCGGGCCGGAGGACTTATAAATAGAGACAAGAGAGGTTAATCAAATGAATCAATTTACCGGTAAAGTATGGGTGCTGGGAGATGATATCGACACAGATATCATCATTCCCACAGATTACCTGGCCCTCCCGACTGTGGAGGATATGAAACAATACGGCTTTTCTCCTCTCCGCCCGGATCTGGCTTCCCTGATCCAGGAAGGGGACATCATCGTTGCAGGTAAGAACTTCGGCTGCGGTTCGTCCAGAGAGCAGGCTCCGGAGATCATCAAAGCCCTGAAGGTAGGGTGCGTCATCGCGAAATCCTACGCGAGGATTTTCTTCCGCAACTCCATCAATAACGGACTTCTTCTCATAGAGAACAGCGAGATCCAGGATGTGGTAAAAGAAGGGGACATGTTGACCGTCAGTCCGGGAGAATACCTGGAACTGGATGGTAAGAGATATTCCATCTCCACCCTTCCGGACAACCTCATGGACATCATTAATGCGGGTGGCCTGGTAAAGGCCATGCAAAAACGCAACGGCGTCATTTGAGGAGGGCAGTTATGGGATATACATTAATTGAGAAAATTATCAAAAAGAATGCCGGGCTCGAAGATATCGCGCCGGGCCAGATCGTGACAGTCAATGTTGACCGCGTGATGGTCCACGACATTTTCATTCCTTTTGTGGCGGACAAATTCCAGGAGATGGGATTTAAGAAGCTCTGGGATCCGGATAAGGTCGTCCTGATCTATGATCATCTGGTTCCCACCAGTGCCGTGGAGGACGTGCGTCATTTTCAGATCGGGGATGCTTTCGTAGAGAAATACGGGCTCACCCATGTTCATCGCCGGGACGGCATCTGTCACCAGCTCATGACTGAAGCCGGTTACGCCAAACCGGGCGATATCGTCTTTGGAACAGATTCCCACACCACCACCTACGGCTGCGTGGGTTGCTTTTCCTCCGGTATCGGCTATACAGAGATGGCTTCCATCCTTGGCACCGGTGAGATGTGGGTGCGTGTTCCCGAGACCATCAAGATTGTGATCAATGGCAAACTTCCTGCCAATGTAACTTCCAAGGATATCATCCTGCGGATCATCGGTGATCTCCGGGCTGACGGAGCCACCTACAAGGCATTGGAAATCACAGGTTCCACCGTGGATGAAATGAGTGTGGCATCCCGCATGACCATCTCCAATATGGCTGTGGAAGCCGGGGCAAAATGTTGCCTGTTCCGCCCGGATGAAAAGACCTGCAGCTATTCTGAAGTCAGTCCGGAGGAGACGGCCTGGTTATATGGAGATGATGATGCGGATTATGAAAGAATCATCAGCTATAAGGCAGAGGAATTCGTTCCCGTCTGTGCCTGTCCCTCCCAGGTGGATAATATCCATCCGGTGTCGGATGTGGAAGGTACTAAAATCGATCAGGTATTCATCGGATCCTGCACAAACGGACGTCTGGAAGATCTTGCTGTGGCAGCCAGGATCCTGGAAGGAAAGAAAGTTGCCTGCAAATGTATCATCACTCCTGCAAGCCGTAAGATCTACATCGAAGCGATCGAGGCAGGTTATATGGATATTCTGGCCAAGGCAGGCTGTATCATTACGCAGCCGGGTTGTGGACTGTGCTGCGGCCGTGCCGGAGGCATCCTGACAGACGGGGAGAAAGTGGTTGCCACCAACAACCGTAACTTCCTCGGACGTATGGGAACTTCCAAGGTAGGAATCTATCTTGCCTCCCCTGCCACCGCCGCCACATCAGCCATCACAGCTACCATATCTGTTCCCAAATAAATGAAAAACCCTGTTTTTTCTTGCATCCTGCGAGAAGAATGTTATAATGGATAGCGTGGGTAATAAAACATTCAGGAGGCATAGATATGACTTTAGATCAAAAGAAACTGGTACCGG
Source organism: uncultured Lachnospiraceae bacterium (assembly GCA_946538445.1). Lineage (GTDB taxonomy): Bacteria > Bacillota > Clostridia > Lachnospirales > Lachnospiraceae > Anaerobutyricum. Next base: position 6,029 of record CAMNGO010000043.1, on the reverse strand, counting down.
AAAGAGACGAACACCTGAAAAACGGAGAGTTTTCCGTATTAAAAGGGGAATACACCAAGAATTTCAATCTGTACGTCGTTGGTTCACAGCATAAAGAGGCTGTAGAATACATTTTAATGCTGTTGGATCGTTCTACAGACAATGCATTAAATTTCGGAATCAAGATGGGTACCAGTAAGAAATACGGTGTGACATTCTGGGAGGAAGAGGATATTCCGGAAGAATATCACGCTTAATCAGATCCATACCGGAAACTCTCCCCTATGGTTTTCGGTCTCAATCATGAATAATCTGACAAAAAAAACGGATAGGACACACTCACAAGTGTCCTATCCGTTTTATAATTATCCTGTATTATTTTGTCATATAACATATCATAATACTATTCATGTCGTAATGCCACGATCGGATCCAGATTCGCAGCCTGAACCGCCGGAATGAATCCGAAGATGATTCCGATCAGCATGGAGAATAAAATTGCTATGATTACAGCAGGGATACTGATGGCCACGGGGACATTGGAGATTCTGGCTATGATCTCCGCCATGGCGATACCTGCAATGGTTCCGATAATTCCTCCAAAACTCGTGAGCACTGCCGCCTCTGTCAGGAACTGGGCAAGGATGCGGTTCTTCCTGGCACCGATGGCTTTCTTAAGACCAATCTCCCGGGTTCGTTCCGTCACGGATACCAGCATGATATTCATTACACCGATACCTCCAACCAAAAGGGAGATACTGGCAATCCAGATCAGCTGTTTGTTCGTGGTGGAACTGAGTTCCTCCGTCTCAGCAGCCGTCTCACTGATATCCTTGGCGCTGTATTTGATATCCTTGTTGGTGACAGCCTGATTCATTAATTCCTGGGCCGCCTTTCCAACGCTCTTCATATCATCCGTGGAAGCAGCCAGCAGTTTCGCATTGTAGGGCTCATCGTAGGCTATGATAATGTTCCAGTCCACATCGGGAATAATGACGGTTCCACTGGAATTCTCCCTCTCATAGGCATACTCATAATATTCCTCTATGGAATTGATCACAGGCTCGAAGGCAGTGGATTCCTCAAATGTTCCCACGATGACAAAGGGTTCTCCCTTGATCTCTATCGTCTCACCGATGGGATTCTTATCTTCGAACAGACTGGTGGCCGCCACCTTATCAAGCAGGGCAACCTTCCGGTAGTTCTTATAATCCGCTTCCGTGAAGTGTCTACCCGCGGTCATAACATAGCCGCAAGTGTTCAGATAATGGATATCTGCACCGACCAGCTGCCCGCCCTGAAGGGCTGTTGTCTTATTGTATACGTAGTTGATGGAAGTTCTGATCAGATACAGGCTGGCATCCTCCACATGAGGAATATTAGCCAGTTCATCTCTCATGGTGTAATCATATACAGGGATCCCGGAGGGAATTCCTGAATATTCCGGCTCATAATCATAGTCACCGCTCTCAGCCAGTCGCACTGTAACCGTGTTGGTACCGGAACCGATCAGATTCTTCTTGATCGTCTCATTGGTTCCTTTGATGGTAGATACGATGGCTATGATCGCCGCAATACCGATGATGATTCCCAGCATGGTAAGGAGGGATCTCAGCTTGTGAGCCCATATACTCTGAAAAGAAATTCTTATATTTTCAAACATAGTTTATCGTTGACCTTTCTGAGAGCTAAGTAGCATCTTAGTAGATGATATTCTCATCATTCTCGGAAATCTTCGTCTTGGCTCCTTCCTTTACCTTGTTGCCATAGGGGAATGCCAGATAATCTTCTTCCGTGATTCCGCCGACCACCTCAAGGTACTGACCGTTCAATGTTTTTCCTGTCTTGATATACTGTTTCTCCAGACGTTTGTTTTTGCCGGCTTTGTAAACGTAGCTCCCGTCACTGTCCGATCTGACATAGGCCTTCTGCAGATAGATCGTACCCTGCTCCACAGTTCCCATGGATTTCGAAGAATACTTGATATTCACACTATCCCCGGGATTGAGTCCTTCCGCGTTTTCAATGTAGGCAACGATAGGATAGAAGGAACTGTTCGGATTCCCTTCCGTCCCGGTATCCGTCGCATTCACAGGATAATCTGAGATTTCTTTTACGATCGCCTCATACTTTTCCTCAGTATCCCATGTAGTACAGGTGATGGTTCCTCCGATCTTAATTGTTTCCAGGTCCATCTCATTGATCTGAGTCTTCACGTAGATACCGTCGTCGGCACGGACCACGATCACCGGAGTATCATCATTGGGAAGAGAGTCCAGGGTATAGGCGGTCTCCACCTTACCTGCTATCTTGGCCTTTATGGTGGCAGCCTCCACTTCCTTCTTTGCCTCCTCATAACTGATCTTGGCTTCGTTCAGTTCTGTCTTTGCAGTGGCAAGCTCCTCTTCTTTCTCACTGATGGCCTCTTTCAGTTCATCTGCAGTGAGGGGTTCATCATTGTCAGAACCACTATCTCCGCTGATGGAACCGCCGTTATTTCCGCCGCCGTTTCCGCTCCCTTTATTTCCATCGGAGGTTTTCTTTTTCTTCTTTACCTTCAGGGTCATGGAAGCTTTTTTGTCATTTACCGTTACTTTAATCTTAATCTTTTTTGCTGTCTCGTCGGAGGATACCTGCAGGACTCCCCCGTTCAAGGTAGTACTCTTGGATTTGTTGCCGGACAGTTTCCAGGTTGCTGTGACACCTTTCACATTCTTTCCGGTAACCAGAGCCTTAAAAGTATAAGTTTTTCCGGCTCTGACTGTTTTTTTCTTGGGGCTGATCACCAGTTTGCTGATCGTGACCAGCATACTCTTAAGATCAGAAATGGTATATTTCGCTTTTTGTGAAATCGTTTCATTAAATATGGATTTCGGTGTGATGGTGATGGTTGAAGCAGGTTTGTCCGGTGCTTTTTCGTAAGCATCCAAAGTCTCATACTCCTTAAACACCGCATAGATACCTTTGTCAATCAGTTTATTGATCAAGGCGCCATCGATAGGGATGGATTCTTTCTCAATCTTTATGGTTTTGCCTGTCTCTGATTTTGGATCCGGAACCTCAACCTCGACATCCTTTTTAACCAGGAGAAAAACATATGGGTTCTTGGCACTTTTTCCGTCGCCGGAACTGATTTTTGCACGCTGGTCCAGGGAAGAGATCGTCTTTGTAGTCGGCATATCCTTCTCGATCTCAGCCTCAGCCGGTTCCAGATTTCCTCCTGTAGTTCCTTCCTGACTGGAACCTTCTTCAGATGAAGATCCTTCCTCCTGGCTGGAACCTTCTTCGGATGAAGATCCTTCCTCCTGGCTGGAGCCTTCTTCGGATGAAGATCCTTCCTCAGATGAAGATCCTTCTTCCTGGCTGGTACCCTCTTCTTTTTCCGTACTTGACTGTTCCGAACTGCCTGTATCCGACTCAGGAGGGTTGGGATTCGTCTCATTCTCTGCCACCAGGACAGAACCGTCGCCCTTTGTGATGGATACTGTATATGGGAAAGCCAATGTCCGGTCTGAAAGACCGTCAACGGCTCCTTTGGTCTTTGTTCCTTTTAATTTATCCAGCTCTTTCTGCAGATTCTCGATGGCCAGAGTGGAAGATTTAATCTGAAGTTCCTGAAGCTGCAGGTCAAGTTCCTGCTCCTGCACATTGTATTTCAGGAGATTATCACCTACTTTCACCGTGTCGCCGGTCTTGACATAGATCTTCTCCACCTGTTTGTCGGAGCTTAACCTGACAGACTGCACGTAATCTGATACCAATGTACCGGTCAGGGAAGAATCATCTTCCCACCAGCTGGCAGAGTTTAAAGTGGCTACAGAGAACACTTCTACCTTCTTCTGGGTCTTATCATTATAGTACATGATCCCACCGATGACAGCTGCAATCAGAGCCAAAGGAACAACAACCATCAGAACAGTCTTTCTGGCTTTTTTATTCTTTATTATCTTCCCCTTCGGTTCCGATATCTGATCCGGATTCTTCTTTTTCCGGGAGAGGCGCTTCAACGGATTGTTCATTCTGTTCTGCCTCCTTTCTCTTTCTCTCTACATCTTCCGCAATCTCACCGTCAAAAATATGCAGTACTCGCTTGGCGTGAGATGCAATGTTGGCATCGTGGGTGATCATAACGACTGTCACACCTTCTTCATTCAGCTGATGGAACAATTCCATAACCTGTATTCCGGAATGGCTGTCCAAAGCTCCTGTTGGTTCATCCGCCAGGATGATCTTCGGGTTATTTACCAGTGCTCTGGCGATGGCTACCCTCTGCTGCTGTCCTCCGGACAGCTGGGAGGGCTTGAAGTTCACCCTTTCTTCCAGACCTACCCTCTTCAGGGCATTATAGGCGATCTGCCTTCTCTGACGGACGTGGTATCCCGCATAGCTTAACGGGAGTGCCACATTGTCAAGGGCTGTCATCTGGGAGAGAAGATTAAAACTCTGAAAAACAAAGCCCAGGGTTTTAAGTCGCAGATCCGACAACTGGTTCTCATCGTAATTCACGATATTGATATCTTCCAGATAATATTCTCCTTTTGTAGGGCGGTCCAGGCAGCCGATGATGTTCATCAGAGTGGTCTTACCGGATCCGGAAGGGCCCATGATTGCCACATATTCGCCTTCTTCTACAGAGACATTCACATCTTTCAGCACCGGCACCACGATCTTGCCGCGCATATAGTCTTTATAGATATTATTCAATCTCAGAAGCACTGTTTATACATTCCTTTCCTTCCGGTAGTTTTAATCGGGGCCTTCCCCTTCCATAAATACACCGGAACTGTCATCCGGTTCCATATAATCTGAATCATCAGACTCATCTAAAGGCATGTCCTCCGAGAAATCCGAGGATCCTCCGTCATCATATTCTTCATCAAAGTCGTCACCTTCCATGCCTTCCTCATCAAAGTCGTCGCCTTCCATGCCTTCATTCCCAAAGTCGCCTTCCTGGTCTTCGCCTTCTTCCGCGAACGGATCCACCTTGGTTGTTTTCATGCCGGATTTGATGTCAATATCATCGCAGGCGATATAGTCCTGGAGGGTGATGCCGCTGAGTACCTGGTACTCATCCATGGTCTCGTCGTACTGTCCGACTTCGACCTTTCTCTTCTCCAGACGGCCTTTCTTGTCCGCCCATACATAATAGTCGTCCCCATCAGCAAGGATATAGGCAGAGGATATCCAGATTCCTTCTTTCTCATCCTGTCCGTTATCAAGCTCCAGGAAGACATGCTGGCCCATGAGCAGGCCTTCTGTATTATCGAGTTCCACATAGAAATAATAAGAAGAGGCCGATTCCGCGCCGGAGCTTTCATCCATCCCGTAATCTTCACTGGTGGAGGTCCCCTGATCGGAAGTTGTCTCATCTGTCTTTACAGAATCCACGGTTCCGTTCCAGGTAGTATCATCTACTCTGGACCGAACGATCATGCGGTCACCTTCCATGATATCCGCCACATTCGTCTCGGTGATTTTTCCCTTGACCCGGTAATCACCTATGGAAAGCACTGTCATATATACATTTGCATCATCCGTGCTTCCCGTGTCCGTCACTTCCTCATCCGTACTGGTGGATTGGCCAAGGGCAGTGTTGATTGTCTTGACGACGCCATCCATCTTACTCTTCACAGTGGCATCTTCTATATTTGCCTTGATCTTCTCCAGCTCTTCTTTTCCGGATTTAATACTGAACTCGTTCTTCTTTATGGTAGTCTGAGCAGTAAGAATCTGTGTCTGAAGTTCTATCTTCTCGGATGTGGAGGCCGATTTCAGATCATTCTGGTAAGTGGAGATATCTCTGGTGAGCTGATTGATCTCATTCTGCATAGTCTCCAGCTCTAATTCCTTCTTCTCCTTATTCAGCTTGAGCTCTTCCGTATTATATTTGAACAGTTTATCATCTTTTTTTACTTCGTCGCCGACCTTCACATAGCACTCTTCTACGGACATATCGGCATCCAAAGTAATCTTCCAGGACTCCTGGGCTTCCACCTCTCCGGTGTATCGGTTGGTACCGCCATTGACAGAACTCAACCCGGTTATAACCC
>CAMNGO010000042.1 GCA_946538445.1 uncultured Lachnospiraceae bacterium | reverse complement strand
CAATCCTCCAAGCAATATCTCACACTTTTGCACTTCGTGCTCGTGTTCGATATCGCTTGTCGCGCCATATGCCTGAGCAGATGTATAAGTCCCCGGATGGCTCCGCTGCGGTGTGCAGCTCTCACCATCCTAACCGATATCTCGCTCCGCAGCATACTGCTGCGCTCGATATCGCTTGTCGTCACTAATGCATGGCCATTTATTGATATAAGTCCGGATTGCTCTCGTTGCATGCGCAACTTGCCGCAATCCTCCAAGCAATATCTCACACTTTTGCACTTCGTGCTCGTGTTCGATATCGTTTGTCGCGCCATATGCCCATACGAGTCTGCATGCAAGCATGCGCCTCGATGGTCGCACGGCGCTGGACTTATTCGACAAATAAAAAAGCCCCCGCCCTTGAGTTCACAAAAACGAAAGCCCTTTTGCAATATTTATTTACTATCTCATCTTAACACTAGGCCATGACTGTGTCAATTATCATTTATTGTGGTATTTCAGCCTATTATTTTTATGAATTTTGGTCAATTTTAATAGTTTTGTAAAAAATCTATACTTGACAGGACAAATAACAACCGTTAATGTAAGGGGAACAGACCTTAAGGAGTTAAAAAAGATGAGAGATGTGAGAAAAGGGGATACTGTTTCTTTCGGAAAGTATCCGCAGAGAGATTCCGACCGCTATAAAGAACCTATACGCTGGATTGTATTGGAGAAACAGGAGGATAAAATGCTGCTTCTCAGTACTTTTGTTCTGAATTGCCTTCCTTTTGACGGGGACCATGATCCGTTTTACTGGCCGGCAACCTGGGAGAAGTGTACACTCCGCCGCTGGCTTAATTCTGACTTTCTGGACTCCTTTACTCCGGAGGAGAGAGAGGCCATTCTTGTCAGCCCGGTTGAAGCGGATCCCAATCCGGATTTTGGGTCGGATTCCGGAGAAGATACAGCAGACCAGGTGTTCTGCCTCAGTCTGTCAGAGGTAGACCGTTATTTCGGCTCCAGGGAAGAGGCTTTTGCCGCTCCCACAGAGTATGCCAGGATGAAAGGATTGATTCTGTCTGCGGATCCGCCGGGTTATTGTTCTTACTGGCTGAGGACGGCGGGATTCAATGGCAGATTTATGTCGATCATCGCACCATATGGTAAGAGAGGCCCGGTTGCCCTCAGCAAGGGGTCACCCTATAACAGCAGATATGAGGGAATCCGTCCCGCTATGTGGGTCCGGATAGATTAATTCAAAGAAAAGATGGGAGAATTCTCCCATCTTTTTTAATCTTCCAGAAAACCTTTAAGATATTTGCTGTGGGCCGGGTTTCTCAGTTTTCGAAGTGCTTTCGCCTCGATCTGGCGGATACGCTCTCTGGTCACATCGAACACCTGGCCTACTTCTTCCAAAGTCCTTGGTTTCCCGTCTTCCAGACCAAATCGCAGCCTCAGGACATCCCTCTCCCGATCGGTGAGAGATTTCATGGCTTCGTCCAATTCTTTTTTCAGCAGAGACCGTGAAACGGAATCAATCAGCGAGATGGAGGACTCGTCCGGGATAAAATCACCCAGCTGGCTGTCTTCTTCCTCACCGATGGGTGTATCCAGGGAGACAGGATCCCGGGAAGTTTTCAACACTTCTTCCACCTTCTGGACGGACATGCCCAATCTGTCTGCCAGTTCCTTTGATGTAGGCTCCCTTCCCAATTCCTGGAGAAGCATCCTGGAGGTTCGCATGGTCTTGTTAATGGTCTCTACCATATGGACCGGGACACGGATAGTCTTGCCTGTATCCGCAATTCCTCTGGTGATGGACTGACGGATCCACCAGGTTGCGTAGGTACTGAATTTATTTCCTTTTCGGTAATCGAATTTCTCAACGGCCTTCATGAGACCGATATTTCCTTCCTGGATGAGATCAAGAAAGGACATTCCCCGCCCAACATATTTTTTGGCAATGCTGACCACCAGTCGCAGATTGGCCTCGATGAGCTGTTTTTTCGCCGCAAGGTCCCCCTGCTCAATCCGCTGGGCCAGAAAAACTTCTTCCTCCGCTGACAGAAGCGGGATATTTCCGATTTCTTTCAGATAGATACGGACGGGATCTTCCAGACTGACACCGTCAAGGATGTCCTTATCATCCAAGACCTCAAAGGTGTCATCGATGTCGATATCATCTTCCTCATCCGTGTCAGTGTTAAGGACATCGATTTCCTGCTGTTCCAGATATTCAAGAATCCAGTCAAACCTTTCCGGTGTGAGATCGAAATCTTTAAAGGTCTCTTGGATCTCTTTATATTCCAGCACATTTTTATTATTTTTTGCCGTTTGTAATAAGCGATCCATCAGATTGGCAAAGACCAGTCTGCTATCTTCTTTTTTCTCTGACATCCGGATTCCCCCCTGAATTTTTATTTAAATCTGTATTTATTATATAATATCTTTATGGAAAATACACTTGAAATATTCACATACTTTCTTTTTTGCGAAAAGGACACATACTTTTCATATTTTCATCAATTTCTCAACATATTTCCCCGATAAGATGATCCTATCAATTATCAAGGAGGTAAACAGATTATGTGGCAAAAGTATAAAGAAGCATTGATTACGGGAGCTGTCCTCTGCTGTATCATTTTCTTCGGATTGGGATACTGTGTGGGCAATTCCGGGAAGGGTTACCATGGAGGAATACAGCCTACACAATTCCAGGGTACCCAGAACGGGAATAACGGGATGGGACCCGGTGGAAGGCATCGCGGAATCCAACCGGATACCAATACTCCTCAGAACCCGACGGAGAATGGTGACCAGGGGAATGAAGAGAATCAGCAAAGTCCGGATTCAAACAATGAGAACCAGACAATCCCCAACACCAACGATAACACAGGCAGCCAGAATGGCACAACGAACCCAACTTCTTATCTATATGGGGAGGTCTATGTGTTCTGATGTCCGGTAAACAGGTACATCTTCTATAAGGGTGAAGCACTTTGTGATTTTGTTTTGATCACAGAGTGCTTTTTTTGTGTCAAATTGACAAGGGTTTTTAATAATGATAAAATCGGTATAACTGTTCGCTTCAGTAACAGGAATGCTTAAGGCGGATCGGATATGGATTACCTAGATATAGAATAAGGCGGAGGAAAGATATGGAGAATAAAAGAAACATCCTCAATGAAGTTCAGGTGGATAGTGTGGCAGATGCGCAGCGCAGAAAGAAGGAGGCCCGGAAGAATTTTTCCTTCATGTTTCCCATGGTATTGATCTATTGTGCTTTGATGGCTGCCGTGGAATTCTTAAGCTTTTTGCATCCTTTTTGCTGGGTGGTTTCCGTGCCGCTGGCAGCTGTAATCTGTGCATTTCCTGTGGTGTATATGTTGAAAAGATATAAAAAACCGGGTGCATTTGCCATCCTTGGCATCATCTGGTGCGTTGTTACCATAATCTTTGGCCTAAAGTTATCATTTTCCGGATTAATCATAACTCTTCTGGCAATGATAGTTTCCGAACTGATTCGCTGGATCCTGGGATACGCCTCCAAGGAAGGAATCTTCTTCGGATATGCAGCAGCTTCCCTGCTGCCTCTGGGACACAGGGTTTACCTCTGGACAGACACTACGAAATATATGGATCTTATCGCTTCCCTTTTCGGAGAAAAATATTCGGATCAGCTTGGCAGTTTCGCTACAGAGATCATACTCTTCCTGATTATAATTGCTACCGTTGCAGTTGGCTATTGCAGTGCACGTTTTGTGATTCTCCATATCAGAACGGATAAAAAGATTACGGAAAGAGAGCAAGAAAACTCCATTGACTTTCAGGACCAATAAAATTATCATTAAATTAGCGAAATTTCGAATAAGATGTCAGACATATAAGTCTGGAGGAGGTAATAGTTAGATGGGTAAGATTGCTTTTACAGGGATACAGAATGCCAGAGATCTGGGGGGAATCAAGACACAGGAAGGCCGTACCGTTAAGAAAAAACGCCTGATCAAGAGCGGTACCATCTTCTGCGCTACAGAGGATGATATCGATCTTTTGAAAGATAAATATAAAGTGAAGACGATCGTGGATCTGCGTACGGACACAGAGAGAAAGGCCATGCCCGTTTGTGTCGAAGATATGTCCATCATCTGGAATCCGCTTTATATGGAGAATATCCAGGGGCTTCTCTTTACCAAGACCGACAGGGAGATTATCGAGAATCATCTGAAGGCTTTATTTATTGTGAACAATCAGGCTGATGACGAGACAGAGTACGCCATGGAAGAAGTGCGTAAGATGATCAAGGCAGAAGGATTTGACGCGGAAGAGTATATGTCCTGCATGTATCAGAAGTTCGTCAATAATCAGATCATCCAGAAGCAGATCAAGCAGTTCTTCAATATAATTATGAACAAGAGGGGCGGATCCATCATGTGGTTCTGCACCGCCGGCAAGGACCGCAGCGGTATGCTGGCTGCCCTGCTGCTCTATGCACTTGGAGTATCCAAGGAAGATATCATTCGTGACTACATGGCAGCTGCAGAGTCCTCCGAGGATGCGGTGGATCTGATCATCGATAAACTGTTCTCTGCTTCAGAACCCAACGGTGTCTTCTATCGTCAGCAGGCCAAGAAATTATTCTCATCAAGAGAGTGTTACATTAATGCTTTCTTTGATGCGATCGAGAAGGACTATGTCAGTGTGGATAATTATCTTCAGAAAGCAATCGAGCTGCATGTGGATAATATCGTAAGACTGAAGACCTTATACCTGGAAGATTATAAGGAAGATCATCATATTAATTTCTGATAAACTTTCGTTTTATCCGGACTGTCACTTTTGTGACAGTCCTTTTCTTTTTGTTGTAATTAACAGATTTTATATTAAATATAAAGAAGATTACAGAGCATTTGATGTAAATCATTCGTCAAATGTTACAAAATTATTAAAAACTATTAACATTTAGATAAACTTATGATATAATTACTTCACATTTAGAAAAGTATCGTTTTTTTGATTCATTTTTTTAAAGATGGAAATGGCAGGAACCACAGGTTGTTATGGTCTGCGGGGACAGCCAGGGAGGTAATTATGATGAGAAAAGGATGGAAAACAATTGGAACGATCCTGTTAATCTGTATGTTATGCGTCAGCTTTATTCCGGCCAGCCTGTATGCCGAAGAGATTACGGCAGAGGAGGACAATGCAGCAACAGAAGTAGTTGTTGCGGAAGACGTCACTGAAGGAGAAGCAGAGACTGCCACTACAACTGAAGAAAGTGCAGCTACCACTACAGCATATAAAGGGTATCAGACGGAAGCATCTGCCGAGCATACACCAATCACCGGCAACCAGGCACCGGCAAGTACCGGCAGAACAGCAAAGACTGCCAAAAATGCTCCCATCACTGCCAACCCGGCAAGTGCAAAAAAAGCAGCACCGGTCCCAAGGATCAACATCAAAAAGAATAAGATAACGATCAAAAAAGGGAAAAAGAAGAAGCTGCAATTCTCAGTAGCAAACACCAGCAAGAGCAATATCAAATGGACATCCTCCGACAAATCCGTGGCTAAGGTAAACTCCAAAGGTGTGGTGAAGGTATTATCCGGTGGAAAATGTGTTATCACAGCCACGGTAAAGGGAACAAATATCCAGGATTCCATCGTTGTAAAAGGCAAAGATTATTACATTATGCGTGTCAGAACCACAGGTTACTGCAACTGCAGCAGCTGCGCAGGACCCTGGGCCGGATGCCGTACCGCCAGCGGAAGGTATCCGAGAGCCAACCATACCATCGCTGTGGATCGAAGACTGATCAAGCTGGGTACCAAAGTGAAAATCGGAAGAATCACCTATGTGGCTGAAGATGTGGGCAGTGGTATCCGAGGAAGAAGTATCGATATCTATTACAGCAGCCATGGCAGAGCACATCGTCACGGTGTGAAATGGCAGCTGGCCAAGGTTTATTTCTAGAGATGGAAACTGGGATGAAGGACCGGAAAGAGGAATTGCGCAAAGCCGGAATTCTTGCAAGAGAGTCTCTGAGCCGGGAAGAGAGAAGGGAAGCTTCGATCCGTATCGTGGAGCAGATTCTTCAGTCCTCCGAGTATAGGGATGCCGTAATTGTGATGTTATATAAGGCAGTCCGTGGGGAGGTAAGCTTAGATGCTCTTGAGACAGACTCTTCCGCCAAGGGGAAACGGCTGGTATATCCAAATTGTATAGACAAGGTGGATATGGCGGCTTTCGAACCGACCGATGAGGATAGCTGGGGGAAAGGATCCTATGGGATTCCGGAACCGGCAGCAGAAAAATCTGTGGAGATCTCTCCGGATAAGATAGATCTGGTAATCTGTCCCTGCACCGCATTTGATGAGAAGTGCAACCGGATTGGTATGGGGGCAGGATATTATGACCGTTTTTTGGAGAAATGTGTCAATGCCCAGATCATTTCGGTGGCTTTTGAAGTACAGAAGGCAGAGGGTATCCCTGCCAGTCCCTGGGATAAAGCGATGGAGAAGGTCTATACCGAAACCAAAATATATGAATATAAGATGACATGACCAATCGGGGTGCCATACCCCTCTTAGTACCTCGCCATATGCGAGGTACTTTTTTTGTATCATCTTATAAATGAATATGATAATATATAGATAATAATCACACATAAAGAGAGGGAAACGATAATGGATATGAGATCGGAAGCAAGACAAATGAAACTGCAGGCCCCTGTTTTGGCAGCGACCACGGTGGAGGAGCGTAATGCTGCCCTTCTGGCCATTGCCCAGGCTCTGGAAGCCCACAAAGGGGAGATCTTTGCGGCGAATCAGGAGGACATGGAAGCGGCGGACCGGAATCTGGTTAGCCCCGCGGTGAAGAAGAGATTAAAATTCAACGAGGATAAATTGCGGGATGCCATCGCCGGAATCCACCAGCTCATTTCCCTTCCGGATCCTTTGGGCAGGGAACTCCTGCACAGGGAACTGGATAAGGACCTGGAATTATATAAAGTCAGTGTTCCGATCGGTGTGATCGGTGTTATCTTTGAAGCCAGACCGGATGCCCTGGTACAGATATCCTCCCTCTGCTTAAAGAGTGGGAACTGTGCTATCCTGAAAGGTGGAAAAGAGACAAAAAACACAAACCGGATCCTCTTCCAGATAATCCATGATGCTGCGGTGGGAAAAGGCCTGCCCGAGAAATGTCTGGTTCAGGCAGAGCTGCACAATGAGATCGATGAGCTTTTATCCTGTGACAAGGATGTGGACCTTCTGATCCCGAGAGGATCCAATGCCTTTGTGGCTTATATTATGAACAATACCAAGATCCCGGTTATGGGACATGCAGATGGAATCTGCCACATCTATGTGGATAAGGATGCAGACTTTGACAAGGCATTCCCCATCCTCATCGATGCGAAGATTCAATACACGGCGGCCTGCAATGCGGTGGAGACGATTCTGGTTCATCGGGATATAGCCGAGAGCTTCCTGCCCTTGCTTAAGGAGAAGATGGAGGAAGTGGGCGTCCGGCTGCGCGGCACCGGGGAGGTAATGGATATCCTGGGAGACGATTCCGGGGAGAACCTCATGGAGGACTCTGAATTCGGGACAGAATACCTGGACCTTATCGCTTCTGTGAAACTGGTGGAGGACGTGAAGGAGGCTGTGGAGCATATCAATACCTTCGGTTCCCATCATACGGACAGTATCCTCACGGAGAATCCGGAGACAGCTGCTTATTTTATGCAGATGGTGGATTCTGCCGGTGTGTACCAGAACTGTTCCACCAGATTCGCCGACGGTTTCCGCTATGGCTTTGGGGCAGAAGTAGGAATCAGTACCGGCAAGCTTCATGCCAGAGGACCGGTGGGGCTGGATGGACTGGTAACCTACAAATATAAATTGTTCGGCAAAGGGCAGATCGTAGGCGATTATGCCAGCGGCAGATCCAGCTTTCATTTTGTAGATTTATAATAAAATATGTTATAATGAATTGACCATCCGCTCAGTATGAGTACGCTTTGCGTATAGCTCAGACCACTGTTTTATTTACTTGAGGACCCGGCAGGTGTAGATCTGGGCTGTGGATGGTCTTTCTTTTTTGTTGTTGCCCGTAAAGACTAACGAAGTTTCTTATGGAGGATATCATGTTATTACAAGAAGAGAGAGAACAGGTTGTTGCATATTGTAAGAAACTTATCACACAGGGACTGACCAAAGGAACGGGTGGTAATATCAGCATCTGTAACAGGGAAAAAGGACTTTTTGCCATCAGTCCCAGTGGAATCGATTATTTTGAGACAGAACCCGAAGATGTGGTGGTGATGAATCTTCAGGGCCAGGTGGTGGACGGAAAGAGAAAGCCGTCCAGTGAGCATGAATTACACCGGATCTTCTATGAGAACAGGGAGGATATCAATGCGGTGGTTCATACCCACTCGGTATACTGTACCGTGCTGGCTGTCCTGAGGGAGGAACTGCCTGCATCCAGCTATCTGGTTGCTTTTGCCGGCGGACCGAATGTGCGCTGCGGAGAGTATGCCTCTTTTGGCACCAGGAAACTGGCGGAGATTACCTATAAGGCCATGGAAGGCCGGAATGCGGCACTTATGGCCAATCATGGGCTGCTGGCAGGTGCTGAGGATATCCTGAATGCTTTCAATATCGCCGAGCAGATCGAAGGATGTGCCGAAGTCTATGTAAAGGCCCGCATGATCGGCAGACCTGTCATACTGGATGCAGAAGAGATGGAAACCATGGTAGACCGGTTCCGCCATTCATACGGACAGAAGAAGAAAAAGGATTAGGAGGGTTCCTATGTCATATACGTCATATTTTAAAGAAATGTCCCCGGAGTCCCAGGGGGTTGACTCCGGAGGAATCATAGATTTTTTGGAAGAAACAGACCGGAAAGGGTTGGAATTACACAGACTGATGATCATCCGTCACGGCTATTGCCTGGTCAGGGGAAGCTGGGAGCCATACCGGGAAGATGACCTTCACCCCGTATATTCCTTTACCAAATCCCTGACGTCCACCGCCATCGGATTCGCTGTCCGGGAGGGGATTCTTTCTCTGGATGATCATCTGATTGATTTCTTCCCGGAGGAGATCCCGGAAGCGGAGGAATTCCTGCTGCCGGATGGCAGTTTCCCTGTCCCGGCTTACCCTTCGGAATATTCCGCCAGGACCCTGGAGGATATCATGGAGAATCTCAGGGAGGTGACCATACACCATCTCTTGTGTATGAGCTGCGGGCAGGAGATTGAGACCGAAGATAATACCGGCAAGACCTGGATCCACAGTTTCTTCCGGCAGCCTTTCTTATATAAACCCGGTACATTTTACCGGTATAATACTTCCGGAACCAACATGTTGTGCGCCATCCTGAAGAAAAGGACAGGGCAGGATCTGACGGAATTCCTCCAGCCCCGCCTCTTTGATCCCCTGGGAATGGGGGAAATCTTTTGTCACCGCCTCCCGGATCCTATGGGTGTGCAGCTAGGGGGCGGCGGAATGAAACTGAGCCTGGAAAATATGGCCAGGTTTGCTTATTTTATGCTGCAGGACGGATACTGGGAAGGAAAGGCTATTCTGCCTGGCTGGTACCGTGATGAGATGGGAACCAGGAAGATGGAGACCGCCGGGGACAGCGAGGGACACATTGAGGACTGGGCTCAGGGTTATGGATACCAGTGCTGGATAGGAAAACAGCCGGGGTCCTTCCGGGCTGACGGAGCTTTTGGCCAGTTTGGGCTGATCTATCCGGATCTGGATCTGATCGTTGTGACCAATGCTGCCACGGAGCAGACCCAGTCCATTATGGATGCGGTGAATTCCTGCATCCTTCCGGCCGTGGACGCAGTGACAGATCCGGAGGATAGGGAGCATATCCATCGAAAACAGCATATCCTGACTTCCCGGATGAGACGACTGGCAATACCGGCCTTGAAAAAGTGCCACAACCCTACCCAGGAAGCCGGGTACGGTGGCAGAAAGTATCAGACAGAGGGAAAATGCAGCGGCCTGGAGGTCCTGATCGGCGGGGCCGGTCTTGGGGAACTGGATACCGCAGCTTCTTTAAAGGAAATGTCCTTTTCATTTGCAGAAGATAAATTAGTCTGGAAGGTAAAAGAAATCAAGGGAGACGGCCTGGAGAAAGACTATTCTCTGGAGGCCTCCCTGGAGGGAAATTTCCTGAGAACTTACTGTGAAGCTACCGGGTCAGAAGTGGCTGCCACAGCCAGATGGAGAAGTCTCCATGCCCTGGAACTGGAAGTCCGGAGAATGGATGCCATGAGTGGAGCCGCTTTTATCTTCCGCTTCGAAGGGGACAGGATCCACATGGAAGTGGATGAAACCCTGATGACGGATGGCGGTCTGGGTATGGTGGAAAAACAGGTATGCTCCTTTAGAGGATAGAAAATATGATCGTAGAGAACTTATATGAGAATCCCACAATCCTACATGTGAATACCATGCCCAACCGGGCTTACTATATCCCTTCCTCCGGCTATAGGGGGGACCTGGTGACGGACAGGGAGAGGTCAGATCGTTTTCAATCCCTGAACGGAAGCTGGCAGTTCCGGTATTATCCGGATATACATGATATGGACCAGGAGGATATCCGGGCCCAGATCCGGAAAGATATGGCCGGGTTTGTGGAAGTTCCGGTACCGGGGACCTGGCAGAATTATGGATTCGATCAGCACCAATACACCAACTTTCGTTACCCCTTCCCCATGGATCCCCCCTATGTGCCTTGGGAGAACCCCTGCGGACTCTATCTGCATCATTTCATTTATCAGAAAGAAGAGGGAGCCCCAAGGACTTATCTCAATTTTGAGGGGGTGGACTCCTGCTTTTATGTCTGGCTGAATGATACATGGCTGGGATATAGCCAGGTGTCTCATTCCACCAGTGAATTCGATGTGACCGATCAGCTTCGGGAAGGGGAGAATACCCTGATCGTCCTGGTTTTGAAATGGTGTGACGGAAGTTACATGGAAGACCAGGATAAGTTTCGCATGTCCGGCATCTTCCGGGATGTCTATCTGCTGAAGCGACCGGAAGGAGCTTTGTTTGATTATCATATCCACACGAAGATTCTGGGGGATGGAAAGGCACAGATTGCGATCCAGAGCAGTTTTCTGTCGGATGATGCCGAATACCGGGTGCAGCTTTATGACGCAGATGGAAATAGCTGCTGTGCGGAGCAGCTGCTGGAAAATGATACTCTGATTGAGATCCCGGCTCCCCGGCTATGGAATCCGGAGGATCCCTATCTGTATACTTTGATTTTCTCCGGGCAGGGGGAAGTCATTTCGGAGCGAGTAGGGATCCGCGAAATCAGCATACAGAACAACCGGGTCCTTTTAAATGGATATCCCATTACATTTCATGGGGTCAACCGGCATGAGTCAGACCCGGTCACTGGACCTGTGGTCAATATGGACCGGATGATAAGAGACCTGACCATGATCCGATGCCATAATTTTAATGCCATCCGGACCTGTCATTACCCGGATGTTCCTATGTTTTATCAATTGTGTGACCAATACGGGATTATGGTTATCGACGAGGCGGACAATGAATCCCACGGACCGGTGGCCAACTATTATAAAGATCCGTCAACAGTGCCGGAAAGCAGATGGAACGAGTGGATCTCAGATAACCCTCTGTTTACGGAAGCCACGGTGGACCGGGTGAGGAGGATGGTGGAAAGGGATAAGAACCGCCCATGCATCCTGATCTGGTCCATGGGAAATGAATGCGGGTATGGCTGTACATTTGAGGAGGCCCTCCGATGGGTCAAGTCCTATGATGACAGCCGGCTGACCCACTATGAAAGCGCCTTTCACAAAAGGCCGGGTCACCGTTACGATTACTCCAACCTGGATCTTTACAGCCGCATGTATCCCTCCCTGGAAGATATGGAAACCTATGCCCTCAGCAATCCCGATAAACCCATGATACTATGTGAGTATGCCCATGCCATGGGCAACGGACCGGGGGACCTGGAGGATTACCGGCAGATCATCGAAAAATATGACATCATCTGCGGTGCCTTCGTGTGGGAATGGTGCGACCATGCTGTTGAGAAAGGAAGAGTGGATACACCGGGAATACATCAAGGCAAAGCAATCTACTATTACGGTGGCGACCACGGGGAAGCACTTCACGACGGAAACTTCTGTATGGATGGCCTGGTCTACCCTGACCGCAGACCCCACACCGGCCTGCTGGAGTACAAAAATGTATACCGGCCTGCCAGAGCGAAATGCCGCCAGGATCAGGAGACCCTGACCCTTACCCCGAACTTTATCCTTATCCTTACCCTTACGAACCACATGCAGTTTACGAACCTCTCGGACTATATGAAGGTGAAATATGTACTGGAAAGAAACGGGGTGACCTGTTCGGAAGGATGGATCCCGGAAAAGGATATACCGGAAATCCCTCCTGGACAAAAAGGAGATGTAGTTCTTGCTCCTGAAATCCCACTCTCCCTTGAAACCCCATTTTCCCTTGAAACCCCGGCAAACGGAAAATGCTATCTCAAGCTATTCTATTACCTGAAAGAAACCCGGGAACCGGTCCCCGCCGGA
>CAMNGO010000041.1 GCA_946538445.1 uncultured Lachnospiraceae bacterium | reverse complement strand
CGCCGCCTGGTATCCCATTTCCTTATCCGGTCGTGCATGAACATCCGCCACCGTCAGATCAAAAAGATCTGCCTGGCAGACCAGGGGTACCTTGGTCACTCCCACATCATAGCCGATTCCTTTTTCCTCAAGATAACTCATGACTCCCCCGGCTGCATCCAGTCCGAAAGCAGATCCTCCCGCAAGAAGGATGGCATGGATATATTGGGCAGCTGCCAAAGGCTTCAGCAATTCCGACTCTCTGGAAGCCGGGCCTCCTCCCCTTACATCCAGACCTGCAGGCATCCCGTTTTCAGAAATAAAGACGGTGCAGCCTGTGCCACCTTTTCCATCTTCCATCTGTCCGATTTTAATATTCTCTATCTCTTGAATCGATATCTCTTTCATATGCAGTCTCCTTAATCTATAATCTGAGTCTCCTGTCTCTTTCATTATTCTACCATTTTTCGGGGGCTGTGTTAATCAAAACCTCTTATAAGAAAATGATAAAAAAACAGACGCCGCGATAAACGCGGCGTCCCTTATAAACTGGTATGGCTTTTTAAAGATTGAGACACAAACTCAATGATGATTATTGAGCATTGATTTTTGCATGATAGAAGTATTTCATACCTAATGCAGTACCATATACATCGCTTACATAACTCTTAAGCATATAAGGATCGTTGTAGTAGTAGATCGGAACTACACACCAGGTCTCCATGAGCATATCTTCTGCTTCATGCATTAACTCGGTACGTTTTGCAGTATCTGCTTCTTTACGGATCTGAGTGATTAAGTCATCATACTTGCTCCAGTCGAGAGCTTTGCTATCGTCACGACCAAACTGGCAGTCGTTGTTACCGGAGTTGGTTGTCCACATCTCAAGCATGTTGATCGGGTCATCATAGTCCATTACCCATCCTTCACGGGCAATATCAAACTGGCCCTGCTTACGGGTATCAAGGAATACGTTCCACTCCTGCTGATCGATGGACATGTTGATGCCGACTTTGGCAAGGTCAGCCTGGATGGATTCTGCAATCTTAACATGAGCATCGTTGGTGTTCAGAAGGTATGTGAAGGAAACGTCTTTGTTAACCATTCCGTCTTCCCCTAAGAGACCGATGGAATCTAAGAGTTTCTTAGCTTCTTCTACATTTGCTTCCATCTCTTCTTCGGTAGTAGCTAATGGGAAGTAACCCTCTGTGCCTTCTTCGAAGATTCCGCCGTTACCATCTGCACCGGCCTTCGGGATGAAGGTATTGGCTATCTCCTGTCCGGTCTGTCCTACAGTATCAACAATGTACTGACGGTCAATCAGTAAAGAGAGTGCATGACGGAATACCTTAGCCTGCTCTTCATCTAAGCCAAGGTCTTCATAAAGTTTGGAGTTATAGTTGAAACCAATGTAGTAGGTTCCTAACTGCTGGAGAATCTTAAATTCATCGGACTTCATAGCGGCAGCTGTCTCATCTACCGGTACAGAATCGATAAAATCAAGGTCGCCTGACTGGTAAGCTGTGTATGCGGATGTGTCGTTGCTTGTAAGCATGAAGTTAAGAGTCTTAACAGTTACGGAATCTGCATCCCAGTAATTGTCGTTCTTTACATAAACCATGGAAGATTCATGATCCCATTTCTGAAGAATGTAAGCACCGTTACATACGAAAGCATCGCCTGCATCATTTGCCCATGTACCTGTAGGAACTTCATCTGTCTTTGTTGCTTCTACCGTCTCCTTGTATACAGGGAAGAAGAATGGGAATGCAGCAAGGTCAAGGAAGTAAGGACAAACAGCGCCTAACTGAACGGTAAGAGTCTTTCCGTCTTCGGATGCAACAACAGCATCGTCAGCCAGTCCTGTCTCATAAGAGAATTTGTCGCCGAATACTTCACACAGGTAGCTGTAGTCTGCAGCGTTTGCAGGATCTGCTGCGCGCTTCCAGGAGTATGCGAAATCCTTTGCGTCAAGCGGCTCACCATTGGACCATTTCAGTCCGTCCCTCATAGTGAAGGTGTAGGTTGTACCGTCTTCGGAAACTTCACAGCTCTCAGCACAAGCCGGTTCCAGCTTGCCTTCGGAGTTGTAACGATATAAACCCTCGAAAGAGTTAACAGCAAGACATCCACCGTCTACGGAGCTGTTAAGTGCAGGGTCTAAGTGTGCCGGCTCTGAAGCCAGATATACGTTCAGAGTTTCCGGATCAGTCTTTGTTGTTGCACTTGCTGCTGCAGCAGTTGTGCCTTCTGCAGGCTGTGAACCGCTCTTGGATCCACCACATGCAGCTAATGAAAGAATCATAGAAGCAGCAAGCACCATAGCTAATACTTTTTTCATGATATAATCCTCCCTCTCTCAGATGCCATTCAGGCATCTCGATCAATTGATTATTAAGGTCTGTCTCATAAACCTTAAGATATACGATTCATGTCGTATATTATCTCCTTCCATAACATGACAGGAAATGAAATAAAAGCCAATACCTCATATCTTGTCTCTCCCAGGATTGCAACGGGGAAACGTAATATCCATGTCTTATATTAAGAAGGATTGAAAACTGTCACATTGGACAGTAATTCACACATTATGATTATAGGAACCAAAAGATTCCTTGTCAAGAATCAACGATTCCAGCAGGCTACCACATGGCCGTTGCCCCTGTCCGTAAGTTCCGGCATCTGGGCTGCACACTGTTCTGTAGCATATTTGCAGCGGGTACGGAAAGGACATCCGGTAGGCATACGCAGCGGAGAAGGAACATCTCCTTCCAGAATGATACGTTTGCTCTTCCTGGCTGTCTCCGGATCCGGAATCGGCACTGCCGACAGCAGGGATTCCGTGTAGGGATGCATAGGATTAGACATCAGTTCGTCAGCATCTGCCATCTCCATCATGTGCCCAAGGTACATAACGGCGATACGGTCGGATATATGATGAACCACCAGAAGGTCGTGGGCGATAAAGAGGTAAGCCATGCCACGCTCTTTCTGAAGATCTTCGAACATGTTGACCACCTGTGCCTGAATGGATACGTCCAAGGCGGAAACCGGCTCATCACAGACGATGAATCTTGGATCAACCGCAAGGGCACGGGCGATACCAATCCTCTGGCGCTGTCCGCCGGAGAACTCATGGGCATAACGGCTGGCATGTTCTGCATTCAGTCCTACGGTCTCCATCAGCTGGATGACCTTGTCATGTCTTTCCCCTTTGCTTTGGTACAGTTTATGTACATCCAGAGGCTCTCCGATGATATCTTCCACCGTCATACGGGGATTTAAGGAAGAATAGGGATCCTGGAATACCATCTGCATCTCTTTGCGCAGACGTTGGATATTCTTATCCGTCACTTCTTCCCCGTCAAATTTCACGGAACCTGATGTGGGAGTGTAGAGCCTCAAAAGAGTACGTCCTACTGTGGTTTTTCCACATCCGGATTCCCCCACCAATCCCAGAGTCTCACCGGGTCTGATGTTGAAAGAAACATCATCTACCGCTTTCAGATTGATGGTCTTAAAACCGCTGCGGATTGGAAAATACTGTTTCAGATGACTTACTTCTACAAGATATTCATTACTCATCAGGCATTTCCCTCCTCGCACATTTTCTTAATGTTCATCCAGCAAGATGCTTTGTGGGTAGGACCCACCGGTATCTCCTCCGGAACCTGGGAGAGACAGATCTTCATGGCCTCGTCGCAGCGAGGACAGAAGGCACATCCTTTTGGCATATTCAACAGGTTAATGGGGGTTCCTCCGATGGGAACCAGACGCTCCCCGTTATTATCCAAAGTAGGGATGGAACGGAGAAGACCCTTGGTATATTCATGGCGGGGATCATAGAAGATATCGTCTGCGGTACCTCTCTCGCAGACACGTCCGCCGTACATTACGATAATCTCGTCACACATGGATGCGATGACACCCAGATCATGAGTTACGATGATGATTGCCATACCCAGCTTCTTCTGCAGTTCCTGCATCAGTTCCAGAATCTGTGCCTGGATGGTAACATCCAGAGCAGTGGTAGGCTCATCCGCAATCAGGATATCCGGTTCACAAGCCAGAGCCATGGCGATCATAACACGCTGCCTCATACCGCCGGAATGTTCATGCGGGTACTGTTTCAGTCGTTTTTCCGGTTCTGTGATACCTACCAGAGCCAACAGCTCTGCGGCTCTTTCCTTGGCCTGAGCCCTGTTGAGATTCGTGTGGAGCAGGATGGCTTCCTCCAGCTGATATCCGATGGAAAACACAGGATTCAGGGAAGTCATGGGATCCTGGAAGATGATGGAACAGCATTTTCCACGGAATCCTGCCATCTGTTTGGCATCCCACTTGGTGATATCTTCCCCTTTATACAGAATCTTACCGCCGGAAATATTACCGTTCTCCGCAAGAATCTGCATGATGGAGTAGGAAGTAACGGACTTACCGGAACCGGACTCACCCACGATACCCAGTGTCTTACCGGGTTCCAATACAAAATTAACACCGTTTACAGCCGCCACATCACCCTTGTCCGTCTTGAAGGTGGTATGCAGGTCCTGTAACTCTAAAATATATTTATAATCTCCCATAACACTACACCTCTCTACTTCTGAAGCTTCGGATCGAACGCATCACGCAAACCATCGCCCAGGAGGTTCAGTGCAAGAACGATCAGACAGATTGCCAGTGCCGGGAAAATCAGTCTCAGCGGATAGGTCTGCAGACCGCTACGCGCATCGTTGGCCAGAGAGCCCAGGGATGGCATAGGGGCAGAAACACCGAGGCCGAGGAAAGACAGATAACTCTCCGTAAAGATAGCGGAAGGTATCTGCAGGGCTGTCGTGATGATAATAACAGACAGACAGTTAGGCAGGATATGCCGTGTAATAATCCTCGGTGTGGAAGTACCGATACTGCGGGCTGCCAGAACATATTCATTCTGCTTGATGGTAAGGATCTGTCCACGGATCAGTCTCGCCATGGATACCCAGTAGAGCAATCCGAAGACGATGAAGAGGGCGATCATATTGACACCAAGCTTGGCCAGCACCGTTCCCTTGATTACAGGGGTAAGGGTTTCGTTTAACACCACGGCCAGAAGGATGATCAGAAGCATATCCGGCAGGGAATAGATGATATCCACGATACGCATCATGATGATATCCACGGTTCCGCCCATATAGCCGGAGATGGATCCCCAGAGCATACCGATGATCAATACCAGGATGGAAGCAAAGATACCGACACCCAGGGAAACTCTGGCACCGTAAACCACACGGATGAAATAGTCACGGCCCAGGGAATCTGTACCGAAAATATGCGGGAATACGCTTTCGCCTTTTGCGATCTTGGCCAGCTCACTGGTACTGTACTCGAAAGGACCCAGGTTGCTGGAGCCCTTCACGATATCGGCATATCCGTAAGGAATGATCACAGGGGCCAGAAAGATGGTGAGGATGATCAGCGCCAGAACGATGATGGCACCCATGGCCAAAGGATTCTTTCTCAGTCGGCGCATACCGTCACGGAAGAAAGTGGTGGACTCTCCCATGACATCCTGCTGACGTTTTTCTTCTTCCGTCGCTTTCTCGAAATCCTGAAAGCTGAATTTACTCAGATCAACCTGGGCGGAGAGAAGATTCTTTTTCATATTATCACTCATATCGATTCTCCTTTCTTAATCCAGACTGATCCTTGGATCGATCAATTTATAAACAAGGTCAGTGATCAGGTTGGCGATAACCATGATCGTTGCAAGGAATATGGTGGTCGCCATGATCAGGGTGTAGTCACGGTTTGTGATACCGCTTACGAATTTGGAACCCAGTCCACCGATGGTGAAGATGGACTCAACTACCATGGATCCGGTAAGGATCGCAGCAACCATGGGACCTACGTAAGTGATAACCGGAATCAATGCATTTCTGAGGCCATGCACGAAGATCACCTTCAGCTGAGGTACACCCTTGGCCCTGGCGGTACGGATGTAATCCTGTCCCAGGGAATCAAGCATGGATGTCTTGGTCAGACGGGTGATATACGCCATTGGCGATAATGATAAGGCCAGCACAGGCAGGACAATATTATGTGATCCTGCCGTCCAGGCCTGTACCCAGCCCAATTTCATACAGAAATAATACAAAAGCAGGGTGGCCATAACGAAGGATGGCATGGCAGTGATCAACGTCGTCAGGAAGACGATCAGACGATCCGGCCACTTATTCCTCATCAGAGCTGCGATGGAACCCAGGATGATCCCGCTGATGATCGCCACGATTGCGGCGCACAGACCCAGCTTTGCGGAGATGGGAAAACTCTCCCCGATAATGGAAGAAATCTTACGCCCGGTTTTCAGACTGACACCGAACTCTCCCTTTAAAATATTCTTCATGTACAGGATGTACTGTACTCCGACCGGCTTGTCAAGATTGTATCTTTTCTCCAGCTCTGCGATTACCGTGGGGCTGGCGGCTTTTTCACTGTTGAAAGGACCTCCGGGGATCGCATTCATGGCGAAAAAGGTGATCATACTGATCACTATAATGGTGAGGACAGCCAGAAGGATTCTTTTGATGGTATATTTTACCATAACTTTTCTCTCACTCCTTTAAATAATATAGAAATAGTTTCATAAACCATGGACAATAGAAAAGGTAGATTTATAGACAGACATAGGATGAAAAATGAACTCTTTCAATAGTATCGTGCTGTTCTATAAAATCTACCAACTTTCCATGAATATATTACGAATATTTTAGTACTTTTACCCTTTGATGTAAATATACAAAAATGGAATTAAGTAGTAAAATATTTGACTTATTTGATCTGGGCGTGCAGTTCCTGCAAGGACATAATGTCACCGGTCTCATGGGTCTCCACATAACGGATTCCCTCCGCGGTGGCTCTGGCAGCTGCCACAGTGGTCATATAAGGGGTGCGGGATTTGATGGCAGCTTTTCTCAGATAGCTGTCATCGTAGATGCTTTCCTTCCCTGCCGGGGAGTTGACGATCAGGTCAATCTGCCCGTTTGTGATGGCATCCAATGTATTCGGACGTCCCTCATAGAGTTTTTTGATCTTCTGGGCAGGAAGGCCTGCTTCTCTCAGAAGATCACAGGTTCCGCCGGTAGCTATGATCTCAAAACCGGAATCATGGAAACTCTTTGCTACATCCACGATCTGCTCTTTATCCTTGCGGTTTACGGAGATCAGCACCGTTCCTCCCAGAGGCAGGGTGGAACCTACTCCTTCCTGGGCTTTATAGAAAGCCTCACCATAGGAAGGAGATAATCCGAGCACTTCACCGGTGGAACGCATCTCCGGTCCAAGAAGCGGATCCACTTCCTGGAACATATTGAATGGGAAGGCTGCCTCTTTCACACCGTAATACGGAATATGTCTCTCAACCAGTGTAGGGACCGGAGATGGTCTTCCGGTAAGTTCCCTGGTGATGATGTCCGTGGCGATGGGAACCATCCTCACGTTACATACCTTGGAAACCAGCGGTACGGTTCTGGAGGCACGGGGGTTGGCTTCAAGAACATATACTCTGCCGTTCTCGATGGCATACTGCATGTTCATAAGGCCTTCCACATGCATCTCTTCCGCAATCTTTCTGGTGTATTCCTTGATGGTCTCCACATTTTCCGGGGAGATGTGCAAGGATGGAATGATACAGGCAGAGTCACCGGAGTGAACACCCGCCAGCTCGATATGCTCCATGACAGCCGGTACGAAGGCATGCTTTCCGTCGCTGATGGCATCCGCCTCGCACTCCAGGGCATTGTTGAGGAAGCGGTCGATCAGGATCGGGCGGTCCGGTGTCACACCAACCGCTGCTTTCATGTAATCTTCCATGGATTCGTCATCATAGACTACTTCCATGCCGCGGCCTCCCAAAACGTAGGAAGGACGAACCATAACAGGATAGCCGATCTCATTTGCGATGGTCTTGGCTTCATCCACTGTGGTTGCCATGCCGGCCTCCGGCATAGGAATCTCAAGCTTATCCATCATGGCACGGAAATGATCCCTGTCCTCTGCCAGGTCAATGACTGCAGGGGAGGTTCCCAGAATCTTCACCCCGTTCTTCTCCAGGTCTGCTGCCAGGTTCAATGGGGTCTGACCCCCAAACTGGGCGATGACGCCCAATGGTTTTTCTTTATTATAAATACTCAGTACGTCTTCTAAGGTAAGAGGCTCAAAGTAGAGCTTGTCGGAGGTATCGTAATCCGTGGAAACCGTCTCCGGGTTACAGTTTACGATGATGGTCTCAAATCCAAGCTTCTTAAGAGCCAGGGATGCATGAACACAGCAATAGTCAAACTCGATACCCTGGCCGATTCTGTTGGGGCCGCCGCCCAGGATCATGATCTTCTTCCGGTCGGATACCGGGTTCTTATCCTCTGCATTATAGGTGGAATAATAGTAGGCGCTGTCCTTTGTACCACTGACATGAACGCCTTCCCAGGCTTCCTCCACCCCGAGGGAAATCCGTTTTTCGCGGATATCCTGTTCCGGGATTTCCAGCAGCTGACTTAAATACTTGTCGGAGAAACCATCCTTCTTGGCGCGGATGAGAAGCTGGTCTTCAGGGAGAGATCCCTTGAATGTCAGGATTTCCTCCTCTTCTTCTACCAGTTCCTTCATCTGCTCGATGAAGTATTTCTTCACTCTGGTAATCTCATGGATTTCATCCACTGTGGCTCCCTTACGGAGAGCTTCATACATAAGGAAATGACGCTCACTGGATGGGGTATCCAGCTTCCTTAAGAGTTTCTCTTTGGAGATGCTGTCGAAATCCTTAACATGGCCCAGACCGTAGCGTCCGGTCTCCAGAGACCTGATTGCCTTCTGGAAAGCTTCTTTGTAGGTCTTACCAATGCTCATGACTTCGCCTACCGCTCTCATCTGGGTTCCCAGTTTATCTTCCACACCTTTGAACTTCTCAAAGGCCCAGCGGGCGAATTTGATTACCACATAATCCCCGTCCGGAACATATTTGTCCAGGGTGCCGTACTTGCCGCACTCGATATCCTTGAGGGTAAGTCCGCAGGCCAGCATGGCGGAAACCAGGGCGATGGGGAAACCGGTAGCCTTGGAAGCAAGGGCAGAGGAGCGGGAAGTACGCGGATTGATCTCGATGACGATGATCCGGTCTGAAACAGGATCATGAGCGAACTGTACGTTTGTTCCGCCGATTACCTGTACCCTGTCTACGATCTTGTAGGCCTGTTCCTGTAACTTTGCCTGAACCTCCTTGGAGATGGTCAGCATAGGAGCGGAACAGAATGAGTCTCCCGTATGAACTCCCATGGGATCTATGTTCTCGATAAAGCAGACCGTGATCATATTGCCTTCGCTGTCTCGAACCACCTCAAGCTCCAGTTCCTCCCAGCCAAGGATGGATTCCTCCACCAGAACC
The DNA here is from genome assembly GCA_946538445.1 of uncultured Lachnospiraceae bacterium. Taxonomy (GTDB): domain Bacteria; phylum Bacillota; class Clostridia; order Lachnospirales; family Lachnospiraceae; genus Anaerobutyricum. Next base: position 3,379 of record CAMNGO010000041.1, on the reverse strand, counting down.
TGGCCAACCAGGGATGCCTGAAGGCCTCTGGCACAGACTGTCTTTAACTCTTCTTTATTGTACACAAGGCCGCCTCCGGCGCCTCCCATGGTATAAGCAGGACGAAGAACCACCGGATAACCCAGTTCTTTGGCTATATCCAGGGCTTCCTCCACCGAGTAGGCAACCTTACTTCTGGCCATCTCGATTCCCAGCTCGTTCATGGTATTCTTGAATTCGATCCGGTCCTCACCGCGCTCGATGGCATCCACCTGAACACCGATAACCTTAACATTATATTTATCCAGAATTCCTTCTTTATATAATTCAGCACATAAGTTAAGGCCTGACTGTCCTCCCAGGTTGGGGAGCAAAGCATCCGGTCTTTCCTTCGCGATGATCTGCTCAAGCCGCTTCACATTCAAAGGCTCAATATATGTGATATCTGCCGTCTCCGGATCAGTCATGATCGTGGCAGGGTTGGAATTCACCAGCACGATCTCATAGCCCAGTTTTCGCAGAGCCTTACATGCCTGTGTACCGGAATAATCGAACTCGCATGCCTGTCCGATGACGATCGGACCCGAACCAATAATCAGAACTTTGTTTATATCATTTCTCTTCGGCATATGTCCATCCTTTCTGTATCGCTCTTAGTATCTTTTACACTTTATCACTTTATCCCGTCTATTATAGACTATTTTTTTCCAAATTAACAGAAAAAATTACGTAAAGGTCCATTTTTATCAAAATTGATAGAAATGAAATGTAATCTGCCTTCCATTTTTATTACATTTTTAAATTCCTAAAAGATGAAAAACATAAAAAAAGGAGTCCCGAAAAAGGGCAATAAAACACGGCGTAAAGCCATGCTTTTACCCTAAATAGTGTTGACATGAAATCCCTGCGATGATATTATCACAATGTATCTAAATATTGTTCAGTCCGCGGTCTGCGGACTAATTTTTTAGTACATGCACTTATCAACTATCACTTCAGTCAAAAAAGGAATCAAAGTATCAGAAGGAGAAAGGAATTATGAAAAACAAAAAATGGACTAAGTTTGTTGCAGTAGTATTGTCCTGTATGATGATCCTTATGATGGTTGCAGGCTGTGGCAGTAAATCTGGCGGCGGCGACTCCGAAGGTAACACACTTTACATCGGTGGTATCGGACCTCTTACCGGTGCAGCAGCACTCTATGGTAATGCAGTTAAGAACGGGGCTCAGCTTGCAGTGGATGAGATCAATGCAGCGAACCCTGACGGCGTTCAGCTGGTATGGGATATGCAGGATGATGAGCATGATGCCGAGAAATCCGTAAACGCCTACAATAAGCTGGTGGACAATGGCATGCAGGTTCTTATCGGAGCTGTTACAACCGCTCCTTGTACGGCAGTTGCTTCCGAAGCAAATGCAAACAGAACATTTGCTCTTACACCATCTGCTTCCGGTCCTGCCGTAACAGAAGGTAATGACAATGTATTCCAGCTCTGCTTCTCCGATCCTAACCAGGGTATCGCTTCCGCAGAATATATCGCTACCAACTATCCGGACGCAAAGGTTGGCGTTATCTACAACAATGCAGATAACTATTCCTCCGGTATCTATGACAAGTTCAAATCCGAGTACGAAGCTTCCGGCAAACAGCTTGCAGCAGTTGAGGCATTCTCTGATGATGCAAACGCTGACTTTACCGCTCAGCTTAACAGTCTGAAGAATGCAGGCGTTGACCTGATCTTCCTTCCGATCTACTACACACCGGCTTCCAATATCATGACCCAGGCCAACAAGATGGGTTACGATGTAACTTATTTCGGCGTGGACGGTATGGACGGAATCCTGGATCTCGAAGGATTTGATACTTCCCTGGCAGAGGGAGTTCTGCTCCTCACACCATTTACACCATATTCCGAGGATGAGGCAGTACAGAATTTCGTAAAAGCTTACGAAGAAAAATTCAATGAGACCCCGATCCAGTTTGCAGCTGATGCATATGACTGTGTATATGCAATCTACGATGCATTCGGAAAAACAGGTCTTGGAACAGATGCCAGCATGGAAGATATCTGTGAAGCAATGATCGGTGTATTTACCGGAGATTTCACAGCCAGCGGACTCACTGCAGAAGAGATGAAGTGGGAAGCTTCCGGTGAAGTTAACAAAACTCCAAAGGTTTGTGTCATCGAGGGCGGCAAATACGTTGAGAAATAATCAAGAATACCATGACTAAGTGATTAATAGTTGTTAACTTGAGGGTGTCGCATCGATATGTGGCACCCTTAACCATATCACATGGAATAAAAGGAAGAAGATTATGAATTTTTTAAACAGTTTGATTTCAGGACTGAGTCTGGGAAGTGTATATGCCATTATCGCCCTGGGCTACACCATGGTCTACGGTATCTCCAAGATGCTGAACTTCGCCCATGGTGACGTTATCATGGTGGGTGGATATATCTCCTTCTGCCTGACCATGTACATGGGAATGAACGGATGGGTTGCCCTGGCGCTGGCCATGGCCGTATGTACCCTGCTGGGTATCACCATCGAGAGACTGGCTTACCGTCCATTAAGAGGGACCGGTTCCCTGGCGGTACTTATCACTGCCATCGGTGTCTCCTATTTCCTGCAGAACTCAGCTCTTCTGATCTGGGGCGCAAATCCCCGTGTATTTACCAGTCTGTTTGATGGAGTGGATACGATCCACGCTGCCAACGGACAGCTCACCATCACTGCAGAGTCTCTGTTCACCATCGTGGCAAATATCGTCATCATGATTTGTCTGACTCTGTTTGTAAGCAGAACGAAAGCTGGCAAGGCCATGCGTGCGGTTTCTGAGGATAACGGAGCTGCACAGCTGATGGGAATCAACGTCAACCGTTCCATCTCCATGACCTTTGCCATCGGTTCCGGCCTTGCGGCGGTAGCTGGTGTTCTTATGTGCTCCGCCTACCCGGTCCTCATGCCTACCACAGGATCCATGCCCGGTATCAAGGCCTTCACGGCAGCGGTATTCGGAGGGATCGGTTCCATCCCCGGAGCCATGATCGGCGGCCTGATCCTCGGCATCATTGAGATTATGTCCAGAGCATATATCTCCACAGAGCTCTCCGATGCCATCGTATTTGCTTGTCTTATCATCGTACTTCTTGTGAAGCCTACCGGACTTCTGGGCAAGAAAGTCAACGAGAAAGTGTAGGTGGACCATGGCTGAGAGAAAAGAAAACAGAACCGGGGCCAAGAGCCTCAGAAACATATTTTTTGGAAATGAATATAAAAAGGAAGCCACCATATCCTACGGAATCCTGATTGTGGGATATATCCTCCTGCAGTTGGGTGCCAATATTGGGTTGATCGGGCGTAATCTGCAGGGACAGTTCGTCCCCATCTGCGTCTA
>CAMNGO010000040.1 GCA_946538445.1 uncultured Lachnospiraceae bacterium | reverse complement strand
GCAGTGGTGAGGGATCCTCCCAATCAGCTAATGAGCCCGCCAAACAGGCTCTGGAACCGGACAAGGTCAGCGGTGAATTAACCTGGAACGATAAGATGCCTCTTGATTATGCGACACAGTTTTCCGTCGATTACTCCGAAGAAGGTTACGCTTTGGTTACAATAGCCGATAGTGATCAGTTCCTTCTGGTCCCGGAAGGGAAAGAAGCTCCATCGGATCTTGCAAAAAGTGTGAAAGTGATCAAGAATCCTGCCCGCCGTATCTATCTGGTGGCTTCTGCCGTCATGGATATGTTTGATTCTTTTGGCGGAATGGACGCCCTGGCTTACACCGGAACCAAGGAGAAGGACTGGTATATCGAAGATGCGCAGAAAGCCATGGCCGATGGAAAACTGGTCTATGCAGGTAAGTACTCTGCACCGGACTATGAGATGATCATCTCCGGAGGCTGCGATCTGGCTATTGAGAATACCATGATCTATCATACACCTGAAGTAAAAGAGCAGCTGGAGAAATTCGGCATCCCTGTTATGGTGGACAACAGCAGTTATGAGGAGAATCCCCTGGGCCGCTGTGAGTGGGTAAAACTATACGGTCTGCTTTCCGGTTACGAAGAGGAGGCAGTGAAGGCCTTTCAGGAACAGGAGGATGAATTCAACCAGATCAAAGACAGCGATAAGTCGGGGAAAACCGTCGCTTTCTTCTACATCACGACAGACGGTCAGGCAAATGTAAGAAAATCCAATGACTACCTGGCCAAGATGATTGAAATGGCAGGGGGAGAGTATATCTTCAAGGATCTTGGTGCTGACGATGATTCGGCAAGTTCCACCATGAGTATGACCATGGAAGAATTCTATGCCGGCGCTGTGGATGCAGATTATATCATTTATAACAGTACAATAGAAGGAGAACTGAACAATATGGGAGACCTGCTGGCTCTCAACAATATGCTGGAACGTTTCAAAGCGGTGAAAGAGGGGCATGTCTATTGTACTACCAAGAACCTCTACCAGTCCTCCATGGAACTGGGAACCATCATTGCTGATATCTATCATATGCTTCATGATGAGAATGATCAGTTGACCTACATCTATAAAGTTGAGTAAAAGAGGTGCAGTATGCAGTCAGATAAAAACTACAAAAGATATATTACCGCCTATGCCCTGTTGATCGTCCTGATCGGTTTCTTCCTTTCCTTAAATATATGTATCGGGAGTGTGAATATCTCTTTTACAGAAGTCCTTGATATTCTCAGAGGACATGGGGCGGATTCCATCCATAATGACATCGTCATGCAGATCCGTTTTCCGAGGTCTGTGGCTACCATATTGCTGGGTGGGGCACTTGCCCTGTCCGGTTATCTGCTTCAGACATTCTTTCATAATCCGATTGCAGGTCCCTTTGTTCTTGGTATCTCATCCGGAGCAAAGCTTGTGGTTGCAATTACCATGGTTTACTGTTTAAGTATCAGAGGTTCTGCCAGCTCTCTGCTGATGATCCTCTCGGCTTTTGTGGGCGCCATGATTTCCATGGCATTTGTCCTTGCTTTATCAAGGGCGATCAACCAGATGCATATGCTTATCGTGGGCGGTGTTATGATCGGGTATATCTGTACTGCCATCACGGATTTTATTGTTACTTTTGCTGACGATTCCAATATCGTCAATCTTCACAACTGGTCAAAGGGTAGTTTCTCAGGAATCACCTGGCAGAACGTAGCCGTCATGAGCGTTGTAGTCTGCATCAGTTTTGTGGTGGTATTTTTCCTTTCCAAACCCATGAGTGCTTATCAGATGGGAGAGTCCTATGCAAAAAACATGGGTGTGAATATTGAGCTTTTCCGTGTATTATTGGTATTACTTTCCAGTATTTTATCTGCTTGTGTCACCGCATTTGCAGGCCCGATCTCTTTCGTGGGAATTGCGGTACCTCATCTGATCAAGAGCCTTTTTGGCACTGCCAGACCTATTGTTATGATACCTTCCTGTTTTCTGGGGGGAGCTGTGTTCTGTCTGCTTAGTGACCTGATCGCCAGAATCGCCTTTGCCCCTACGGAACTCAGTATCAGTACGGTGACTGCCGTATTCGGAGCACCCGTTGTCATCTACATTATGGTAAGAAGAAAGAAATAGACTAAGGTGGAGCTAGATATGGAACAGATGCAGAAAGAGAATTATTTTTTTCATACAGAAAAACTTACAGTAGGTTATAATGGGGTTCCTTTGATCCAGGATATTGAGATCGGTCTGAAAAAGGGAGAAATCCTTACTCTGATCGGACCCAATGGCGCAGGTAAAACTACCATCATCCGCAGCATGATTCAGCAGCTTAAGCCTGTAGCCGGAGTGGTATATCTGGAACAGAAGCCCATGAAAGATATCTCAGGACATGAACTTTCCAAGAGACTGTCAGTTGTACTTACGGAACGTATCCGTCCGGAGATGATGACTTGCCGGGAAGTGGTTGCCACAGGACGTTATCCATATACAGGCAGATTCGGTATCCTGGGTGAGGAGGATAACAAGATTGTGGATGAGGCCATGGAACTGGTTGATATTACATTCCTGAAAGACAGAGATTTCCTGAAGACAAGCGATGGACAGAAACAGAGGGTCATGCTGGCCCGTGCTATCTGTCAGGAACCGGATATCATTGTGCTGGATGAGCCTACTTCTTTCCTGGATATCCGCTATAAACTGGAGTTTTTATCCATCATCCAGAATATGTCCAGGAAGAAAGGACTGTCCGTCATCATGTCTCTCCATGAGCTGGATCTGGCCGGGAGGATATCGGATAAGATCGCATGCATTAAAGGGGACAGGGTAGACCGGTTCGGGACTCCGGAAGAGATATTCAGCGAAGGATACATACAGAAACTCTATGACATGGATGTGGGAACCTACAATGAAAAATCCGGCGACCTGGAACTGGGTAAAGTAGAAGGAAATCCCAGGATTTTCGTTATCGCCGGGGACGGTTCCGGAACTGAGACTTTCCGCCGCCTGCAGAGAGAGCAGATTCCTTTTGCGGCAGGCATTCTCTGGGAGAACGATATCGATTATTCTGCAGCCCTTGCCTTAGCAGCAGATGTGATCAGCGTGAAAGCCTTTTGCCCCATATCGGAATCGGATATGGTCAGGGCTAAGGAATTGATCAATCAATGTGACCAGGTAATCTGCACCCTTGATCTTGAGAATCTTGGAGCTTACGGAGATAAATTAAAAGAACTGTATGAATATTCCTTAAAAAAATAATTCTGTCAAGGAAAAATAAAACAGGCAGGGTCCGATTATCCGGATCCTGCCTCTTGTGTTTTATTGTTTCTTATGTTTATTCAATCTCGGTGGTCCACAGAGATGCCATGGACGGGCCACCGCCTACACAGAGAGCAGCACCGCCGATCTTATAATCGTTTCGTTTCATCTCATAGTACATGGATACGATGATACGAAGAGCAGTACAACCGATTGGATGTCCAAGGGCGATACCGGAACCGTTCACATTGGTTCTGTCCATGTTGATATCGATGCCATAATCAGCCTTAAGCTTTCTTCCACAGCCAAGGAACTGTGCGGCGAAGGCTTCGTTGATCTCCCAGTAATCTACATCCTCGTACTTCAAACCTGCCAGGTCTAATGCCTTAGGGATGGATACGGCAGGGCCTACACCCATAACATCTGGCCCCACGCCGGCAAAGGGGATATTGATCATCTTAAGCAGGGGTTTGATGCCCAGCTCTTTTGCCTTGTCGAGACTCATAACGACAACAGCTGCAGCTGCATCATTGATGCCGGAGGCGTTGGCGGCAGTAGTTACTCCGTCTTTGATGAAAGCAGGGCGTAATCCGGCAATGCTCTCCATGGTACAGTCACGGATCGGGTGCTCATCTGTGGAGATGATCTTATCACCCTTCCTGTTTTTAACTACTACAGGAACAATCTCCTCATCGAATTTTCCTTCATCGATGGCCTTGCATGCCAGGTTGTGGCTGCGAACTGCCAGCTGATCACATTCTTCTCTGGTGATTCCGTATAATTTTGCAACATTTTCAGAGGTAACTCCCATGTGGCCGCCACTCAATTCATCGAAAAGAGCATCGTGCAGCATGGAGTCGATGATCTGACCGTCACCCATGCGGAAACCGCCACGTGCCTTGGGAAGCATATAAGGAGCGTTGGTCATACTTTCCACACCGATAACCAGAGCTGCTTCTGATTTGCCAAGGGCGATATGATCACATGCAATCTCCAGAGCCCTCATACCGGATGCACAGTTCTGGTTAACCGAACAGGCATTGCTTGTTGCGGGAATTCCAAGACGGTAGCTGATCTGCTTTGCAGGAAGACTGCCCTGCATACCACAGTATACCTGTCCCACAACCGTCTGATCGATAACGGCAGGTTCGATACCTGCTCTTTTAATAGCTTCTGCACCGGCTGTCATGGCAAGTTCCCTTGCACTTACTGCCTTGAACTGCCCCTGGAATTTACCGATAGGTGTACGACATGCGCTTACGATTACCACTTCGTTTAACTTCATTTTCTTTCTCCTTTTTATATTATTATTTTGTTATCTCCTTATCAAACATGACAGAAAACACACATTCCGAGATCAGCTTGCCATCCTGATTTCTGAGTTCTGTCGCAAGATTGCCGGTCCGTCTTCCAATCTTACGTGGGAAAATGGTGGCAGTCAGAGTGTCGCCCGGTTTACCGGGCCTATAAAGGTAGATATGTCCATCCATGCCCACACCCGGCCTGCCGATATGGATGAGATACATTCCTACGAGAGTGTCAGAGATATGATACTGCATGGATGCCTGAAGCGTCCCGTGAAGATTCAAAAGGTGCTCTTCTACCTTAACGATGAATGAAAGGCTGTTATCATCGTTGATGACAACCTGACTCTCCCCAAAGACAGAGGCTGCTTTTAACTCTGATACAGGTCTTTGATAAAACTCCCCAATGGACATTTTTTTCATATTAGTACTCCCTTACATAAGATATTGATTAAAGGTTGATGCATTTTTTATTCTATCACAGACGATTAAGAATGGAAACGATTCTTTCATAAAACTTTGTAGATTCTCAAAAATCCATAACAGATTCCGATAGGAGAGGAATGCATTATTTGCACAATAATATTGGAAATATGTAGTTCTATGGGAGGATAAAATATGGTATAATCTGAATTAGAAACAAAATCTATCATCATGAAATGAGGGGTTTATTATGAAAAAAGAAGAGAAGAAAACAGATGTCATCATAAATGAGGCAGAAGCGGAGGTGGAAAAAGCGCCGGAACAGAAAGAAGAAGTGAAAGAACCGGCCAAAAAAACCACAAAGAAGACCACCGCCAAAAAGACAACTGCTAAAAAAACAACCACTAAAAAAACAACTGCTAAAAAAGCAACTGCCAAAAAAGCAGCAGAAGAGCCGGCAGTAGAAGAAAAAGTTGAGAAAGCTGTTGAGCCGGAGCCGGTTGTGGAAGTAACCCCAGAACCTGAGGTTCCTCAAAGCCCCAGGAGAAGTGTGGTATTTATCGGATCTGAATGTTATCCTTTTGTAAAATCCGGCGGATTGGGTGATGTTATGTATGCTCTTCCCAGAGAACTGGCCCGTCAGAATTGTGATGTGAAGGTTATCATCCCCAGATATAAATGTATCCCGTGGGAGTATCAGGAAAAGATGGTATACCGTGGCGCTTTTGATATGGACCTTTGCTCTGATGGCCGCAGATTCTATGTGGGTATCATGGAATATGTCCATGATGGCGTGGTCTATGATTTTATTGACAATGAAGAATTCTTCAGCAGCGGCAATCCATATACCAGCATCATCGATGACATTCCAAAGTTCTGTTATTTTGGAAAAGCAGCTCTTGCGGCCTTGTTATACATGGATTGGATCCCGGATGTGATCCACTGTCATGATTGGCAGGCAGGCCTTGTTCCGATCTATCTGAGAGAGAAATTTGCCGATACTAAATTAGCGAACTCCAGATCGATCATCACCATCCATAATCTGAGATTCCAGGGAATCTACAACATTGACACGATCCAATACTGGTCCGGCCTGCCGGATTATGTCTTCAACAAGGATCATCTGAAACAGGCATATCAGGATGCAAATATGTTTAAGGGCGGCCTGGCTTACGCAGATATGATTACGACGGTAAGCCGCACGTATGCCGGAGAAATCCAGACACCTTTCTTTGGAGAGAACCTGGATGCTCATCTTCGTTATCATTCCGGAAAGCTCAGAGGTATCGTAAACGGTATTGATGTGGATACCTGGGATCCTGCTACCGATCCTATGCTTTATGAACATTATGACATATCCAATGTCATTGAGAAGAAGAGAGTGAACAAACAGAAACTTCAGGAAGAAGTGGGTCTGGAACAGGATGACGGAAAAATCGTGCTTGGTTTAATCTCCAGACTGACCAACCAGAAAGGCCTGGATCTGATAAACGCAATCATTCCCGAGTTGATTGATGGAAATACACAGATCGTAGTACTTGGTTCTGGAGATCCACAATATGAAGATTCCTTCCGCTACTATGAATATACATATAAGGGAACCATTTCCTCCAGCATCATGTATGATGAGACCAGAGCACATCATATCTATGCAGGAGCCGATGCTCTGCTGGTACCTTCCTTATTCGAACCATGTGGTCTGACCCAGCTAAACGCCATGCGCTATGGAACCATTCCGATTGTTCGTGAAACCGGTGGTCTGAAAGATACCGTGGAACCATACAATGAATTTGAAAACACAGGCAATGGATTTACCTTCGATCGCTATGAGACCGGTTTGTTGCTGGATGCCATCAACAGGGCAAAAACAGTGTTCTTTACTGATCGAATCCGTTGGGACGAGATGGTACAGAGGGATATGGCCAAAGACGTTTCCTGGGCGAAATCCGCAACAGAATACAAAAATTTATACCTTGAACTGACACCCAGGTAAATAGTATATCAAATATAAAAGGCAGGGCTATTGTGGCCCTGCCTTATTTTTGACCTTGATGACCTCTCATTATTTCATCTCAAGCACAGTCTTATAGAACTGATTCATTTCTTCTTCTGTCTCAAAGGTTGCTATATAGAACTGATTTCCCATAGCATCGGATAAGACATCCGGAATACGTCCGCTCATCTTCATATGATCCGTGTATTTCTCCAGTACCTGTTCCCGGCTCAATACATAGTCCATATCATCTCTCAGACCGGCGTAAGCACAGAACTGGTGGGAGCCTACCGGCTTGGTAGACTGATCGAATGCAATCATATCGGCCCAGATTTTATAGACATCCGTACTGTGGGCAAAGTTGATCATATCCGGGGTGAAGCCTCCGGATGGACGCATATTTACTTCCAGCGCTACAATATCTCCCTTTTTTCCCAGACTTTCCTGGTCCTCCAACAAACGGAAGAATTCAAAATGAACGAAACGGCTCTTTACATTAAAACTCTTTACTACAGCACGACCGGCGGCTCTGGTATCATCCGGAAGTTCTTTGAGGATACAGTAGGTGGAGTTTCCACCCTCGTTAACTACATCCATGAGGGAGGTATGGGTGACATTGCCGGTCTCAAACATGGGTTCCCCTTTGGAATCAATGATGGCATCATAAGAGCAGATCTCCCCGTTGATGTATTCCTCCATGATGTAAGTAATGGAAGGCCATTTATTCATGATAAAATCACTCATCTCGTCATCGTTGGTGATTTTTATGGTGTGGGAAGCACCGACTCCGTTATCCGGTTTGGCAATTACGGGATATCCGACTTCTTTAATGAAATCCAAGCATCCTTCCAGATCATCGACCAGATGGTAACGGGCAACCGGAACACCGGCTTTCTTATAGAATTCTTTCATTTTGGATTTATATTTGATGCGTGGAATATCTTCAATCTGAAAACCGCTTCTGATATTGAAGTCAGTCCGGAATCTGGCGTCCCGCTCCAGCCAGTATTCGTTGTTGGATTCCAACCAGTCAATCCTTCCGTATTTAAAGATAAAGAAAGCAATCGCCCGATAGACTTCCTCACTCTGCTCCAGGCTGTCCACCTTGTAGTATTCTGTCAGGCTCTCTTTAAGCTCTGGCATCAGTTCATCATAGGGCTGATCACCGATGCCCAAAACGTTCATGCCATTATCTTTTAACTGGTGGCAGAATTGCCAATAGTTTGTTGGAAAGTTCGGAGAAATAAATACCACATTTTTCATATACATCCCTCTTTCATAGTAAGACTCATGATTAACAGTCGATAGAATATTTGCTTATTCGTCCAGAAGATATGGCAGGAAATAGACTACCTGTTTATACCACCAATCCCAGTCATGGTGCACATCATCTCCCCAGTAGTCAACCCAGGTATGGATATTCTTGCTTTTGAGAATCCGGTCTAATGATTCCGTGTACTCCGGGTATTCCCAGGGACCTCGTCCTGTGCAGATAACACTTTTCTGGGAATTATAAAGTTCTATGTATGGATGATCTTCCGGAAGACGGTACATGTAGTCAACCGGCGAATTCATATAAACCAGTTCATCCATATAACCGTCAAAACCATAATCGGCTGTATATACCCCGCTCAGGGCAAGAAGTCTGTCAAAGATGTCGGGGCGGCGGAAATAGAGGTTGGCCGCATGGGCAGCACCCAGGCTGCAGCCAAAGACAAGGATCCCGCCTTCATAAGCCCACTGATTCTTGTCACTGACATATTCCCAAATGAACGTGGCCAACTCTTCAGTGATGAACTGAATCCACTGTTCGTATCTTTCAATCCTCCAGCGGGGATCTCCTGATTTGTTTGTCCAGGTCTCGGCATCAATGGTATCGATGGAGAAAACGATCATCTTTCCTGCATTGATCCAGTCACTGCATACGTCAGCCATCTTAAAGTTCTCAAAGTCAAAGAAACGTCCTTCCTGACATGGGATATAAAGCATGGGACGTCCGCCGTGCCCGTAAATGTTTATCTCCATATCCCTGTTCAGGATGTTGCTGTAATAGGTCATGTATTGTTTTTCCATAGTTATTCCCCTTTGGTTTCTATTCCGGATCCATGGCAGAATCCGGGGTTTCCGGACATTCCTCATACAAGAGCGTATTCATAAAGAAGGGAATCTGCCGCTCCCAACTCGCCTCGGAATGGGTGCCTCCCGGGATGATTCGGGTTGACAGATAAATACTTCGATGGACCAATGAAGCAAAGATTTTGATGTATTCATCCTTCATTTCCTCAAAATAATTCATCTCCTCCGATCCGAAATCCATATAGATTATAGTATCAGGGTCAAGATCTGACCGTTTAATGAGGTGGTCGATCTCCGATGGGCAGAAATGGAAAGATGGGGACAGGCAAGCCGCCCTCGAGAAGATGTGATTATACTTCAAAACCGCATACAAACTCATCAGTCCCCCCATGGAACTTCCGGCTATCATGGTATATTCCCGGTCAGGGAGAGTGAGATAGGTCTCATCAATCATGGGTTTCAGGTCTTGGACCAGCCATTTCATATAGATATCTCCGCGCCCTTCTACAGGACCAAAATCGGGATCCTCAAAAGAGTAAGGAGAATACTCACATAAGCGGTCATTGTGTATTCCGTGATTACACTCCACGGCGACAATGATTATCTGGGTCTGCGTGCTGTCCATGTATTCTTTCATGCCCCAGCACTTTCCATAAGTGGCATGGCTGTCAAAAAAAACATTGTGTCCGTCAAACATGTACAAAACCGGATACCTGCGCTCCGGATCGTCCCCATAAGAATCGGGAAGATAAAGGTAAGCCAGGCGTTTGGCATATCCGGTCAGTTCCGGGATAGTAACATCCCACATTTTAATCATAAAATATACTCCAATCTACTATAAACTTACTTTACTATTTTTACACATTTTGTATGAAATCACAAGGACTGTTTTGTCGGGAATTGCATTATTCATTTCTTATGATATACTTAATAAATGTGATAAAATAAAAAGAATATATACAGACACATAACCCCGGATGTTTATGGTATATCAGAAAGGAGAAATTTATGTTTTTACTTAGTCTTGCGGCTCTGATCCCGCCTTTTTATCTTATGCGCTATATCTACAGGCAGGACAAGGTCGAGAAAGAACCCATTGGTCTGGTGGTGAAGACTGTTCTATTTGGAGTTATATCAGTCTTCCCGACCGTGATCGTGGAAGGTGTGCTGATTGACCTCCTTAACAGAGCGGTACCGAATACTACGATGCTGGGCCTTCTGCTGGAAAATATGATTGGAGTTGCTCTGGTGGAAGAATTTTTTAAGATGCAGGCCTGTAAATTAAGTGCATGGAAGAATCCGGAATTCAATTATACTTTTGACGGGATTGTTTATTCTGTAGCTGCCGCTATAGGATTTGCTGCCTTTGAGAACATTATGTACGTGTTTGAGGGCGGATTGGCAACGGCACTTGCAAGAGCAATTACCGCTATCCCCGGTCATACCATTTTCGGTATCTTTATGGGTATGCATCTTGGTATTGCAAAATATGAGGAAGTTCGTGGCAATCGTGCAAATGCTTCCCGCCATAAGAGATTGGCCTTGCTGGTACCTATGGTACTCCATGGATTCTATGACTTCATCTGTTCCTTAAACAGTGAGGTTGGTATGGTGATTTTCTTCGTGGGTCTTATTGTCCTTGATGTCATAGCGATTCGAAATGTGAAGACATTCGGTTATAACGACACACCCATCTATTAGGAAGAGAGGGATTTATGGAGATTAACACAGATTTTACCCGTTCTGTCACAGCAGTGGTCTTCCGGGAGGGAAAGGTTTTGCTTGGACGCCATACTTACGGAAACGGGAAAGGGCTTCTGATCGTTCCCGGAGGATATATCAAAAATGGGGAAGATCCCAGGGAAGCTGTAAAAAGAGAATATCTGGAAGAGACAGGTGTTGCTATAGAACCGGAGGAAGTGATCGGTATCCGTTTTCGGAAAAATGACTGGTATGTTGCCTTTTCGGCTAAATATATCTCCGGGGAAGCGCACTCTGATGAGGATGAAAATGATCTCGTCGTATGGATGGACATTGATGAAGCTCTACAGAGGGAAGACGTTCCGGGGCTTACCAAGGAATTGATCCTTACCAATCAGAAGAAAGAGAAAGGATTTGTAGAGCATGATTACGATCCTTTGAAAGAAATCGGGATATTGTATGGTATCGATTTGGAGTGTAAATAACTGTTATTTAAGTTCAAAACACATTTTTTAGTAATTATATCTAAAATTTAGTAAGAAAAGCGTAATAATTTCGTCAAAATGATGAAAAAACTGTAGATTCTCTCAATCAGTTGTGATATGATAAAAAAGCGCAGTCATTATTTGTAAATAACTGTGATCAAAGAGACTGAGAAGGGAGAACAAGTATGAAGAACCGTAGTACGTTTTTTTCCGAGACTTATCTGAAGTTAGTTTTTTCAGCATGTTTAATGGTGCTGCTACTATTCATCGCTGCAAATCCCGTGACAGCAGCTTCTCCGAAGATCAGGTTGGACCGGAATGTCTGCACGGTAAAAAAGGGAAAAAGCATCCGCCTACGTGCCAAGATTCTGAAGAAGAAGTATAAGAAAAGAAAGATCATATGGTCTTCCACCAAAAAAAGTGTAGCTACGGTTTCAAAAAAAGGTGTGATCCGGGGGAAAAAGAATGGGAAAGCAACCATAACTGCCAGGATCAAGGGCACAAAATTCAAAGCGAAATGTCTTCTTACAGTTGTAATTCCCGTTAAAAAGGTCGAGGTGAATACTCCCAGGATGGTACTCTTTGTGGGTGAGAAAAACAGGATCTCCGCCCGGGTCAATCCCTCAAATGCCACAACGGGCAAATTGGAGTTTATCTCATCAGCCCCCAATATCGTCAGTGTTATCGGTGAAGGATATTTGACTGCAGTAGCCCCCGGAGAAGCTGAGATTACGGTCAGATCAACAGATGGAACAGGTGTATATTCGGTTGTAAAGGTTATCGTCAATAATATTGTAGATACAAGTCTTACTTCTTCCGATGTAAATTCTACTATTAAAAAAATGATGAATTTAATCGAGGGATATTCCGCCTTCATCAAACAGTACGGAAGTTTATGTTATAAGAATGGAAAAAATCCTGTTCTGACTTATGAAGCTGCAATGGTCAATGCCCAATCGAATACCGGTATTCCGTTGAATTGTGCTTCGCCGGCTAACTGGGTATTATATGATCTCGGTTTTATGCCAAAAGGACAGATTTACGGTACCCCGAATGGTTTTGTAATTACCAGCACCGACTCCAGATCCATCATTGAGAGTAATGCAGACTTCATCAAAGAGGGAGACGGAATAGGATCTTGTGTTCAGGATGCCTCCGATTCCGGTGCATTATATTACGGAGACATTCTTTCCATCAGCATCAATGGAATAAACCATACTGTAGTATATGCAGGACGGTCGGAAGAGGGACATGCCCTGGTTTATGAAGCCGGTGGAATCGCACAAAGTATCGGGTATTCCGTCTGTGGCTGTGGACCTATCGATTACTGTAAATCGAGTTATTCCAAATATGCGATTACTGAGATTATAAGATTTCGCTGATAAAGATAATTGAACAGATAAAGAAGAATACTTTTAAAAAGGGAACTGTGTATAGTGGTATACAGTTTCCTTTTTTATACTGACAATATCGATAATAATAGATATATTGTATTGATATTCATAAAAAATTTTGGATAAAAAAGGAAATTAATACTTGATTCGGTAAATAATTTATTGTATAATATTAAAAGTCACTCTCCAAGGTTACTTGCCTTTTCGAGAGCTGGCATATGCATCTTGATAACTGAATAACAAAACAACCTTGAACGTTCAATTCATACAAAGC
>CAMNGO010000039.1 GCA_946538445.1 uncultured Lachnospiraceae bacterium | reverse complement strand
CCTGATGTACCTCAT
This sequence comes from uncultured Lachnospiraceae bacterium, assembly GCA_946538445.1. Taxonomy (GTDB): domain Bacteria; phylum Bacillota; class Clostridia; order Lachnospirales; family Lachnospiraceae; genus Anaerobutyricum. The sequence goes on along the minus strand of CAMNGO010000039.1, from coordinate 13,055 downwards.
CATCTTTGGTATGGGGATTCAGACCACCTCCCACGGGGAACCGTATCTGAATTATCTGATTCCGGGTATCGTAGCCATGTCTACCATGACGGGAAGCTTCAGTGCGGTGGCACAGAACATGAGTGTACAGAGGTTGTATGAGAAAGCCCTGGATCAGGTTATGGTATCTCCCACACCATTGTGGCAGTTTATCGTCGGCCAGATCATCGGGGGAAGCCTGCGTGGTATGTATGCGGCTGGAATCATCATGCTTCTGACAGCACCGATTCGGACAGGCCTGATATTCAACGGATTATCCTTATTTATCATGTTTTTAAATGGTACGGTATTCTCCACGCTTGCTCTGGTATTGTCCTTTTTGGCCAAAAGTTACACGGATGCCCCCAGGTTTAATTCCTATATTATTATGCCTATGACCTTCCTCTGTAATACTTTTTTCTCCACGGAGCAGATGCCGAATGGTTTTCGCCAGGTAATCGCGATATTGCCCCTGTCTCAGGCCAGCAATATGATTCGCGCCATCTCGGCCGGAATGCATCCGGATGGGATCGGGTTCGTGATTCTGTTCACATACCTGCTGATCTTTTCCACCATTTCTTTTATATTCATATACAAGAAAAAGAACCTTTAGAATTTTATCTGATGAATAATTGTATCATCAATTATTAATATTTTGAATACAAGGATATCGTATTTATTGGATTTTGATACGATATCCTTTGTTTTTTGAAGGAAAATGATTCAAATTGTTCATTTTCTCTTGAATCTGCCAGGCTTTTGGTGTAAGGTTGTAGTATTATTGAATAGAAATAAAAAGGGGTTAAACATGGATAATTTAAGAGAAATCAAAGAAGGGAAATTATATTTTGACGGGTGTGATATGACAGAGCTTGCACGTACTTACGGAACTCCTCTGTATGTTATGTCCTACAATGGGATCAGGGAACCTCTGGAGGAACTTCAGAGGGATTTCGTGGATAAATATCCCGGGGCCAGAGTTGCCTACGCCTCCAAGGCATTCTGCACCAAAGGCATGTACGAGATTCTGAAACAGATGGGGACCGACGTGGAAGTGGTTTCCGGCGGTGAACTGTATGTGGCAGAACAGGTGAATTTTCCACCGGAGAAAGTGGAATTCAACGGTAACAATAAAACACCTGCAGAGATCGATCAGGCTGTACGATACGGAGTTGGAAGGATCATCCTGGATGGACTTCAGGAGATCCCGCTCATCCTGGAAGCATGTAAAAAATACGACCGGAAGATGAAGATCACGGTCCGTATTACCCCCGGTGTGGCCGCCAGCACTCATGATTATATCGTGACCGGTAAACTGGACTCCAAGTTCGGCATCCCATTGGAGAGAGAAGTGTTGCTGCCGATCATAAAACAGATCGTTGATTCCGAATACCTGGAATTCATGGGACTTCAGATGCATATCGGCTCTCAGCTTTTTGAGAACGATGCATTTCTTGACGGTCTGAATATCGTTATGGATTGGGTTGATATCCTGAAAAAAGAGTTGGATGTAGCAGTAAAAGAAGTGGATTTCGGAGGAGGCTTTGGGGCTCGTTATACTGACGAGGTAAGAAAACCATACCGTTTCTTCCTGGACCCCATGATGGATCTGATGAAAAAACGTTCGGAGGAGATAGGAATCCCATGTCCGGCACCGGTTATCGAGCCGGGTCGGTCCATCGTTGCGGAGGCCGGTCTTACCTTATATACTGTGGGCCAGATTAAAGAGATCAAGGGAGTCAGAAAATATATCTCTATCGACGGAGGTATGGGAGACAATATCCGTGTTGGGCTCTACCAGGCAGAATATGACGGGATCGTTGCCAACAGGGCAGAGGAAGAAAAGGATGATAAAGTCTGTGTATGCGGAAGATACTGTGAGTCCACTGACATCATCATGACAGATTTCATGGTGCCCCACACAACAAAGATGGGGGATATCCTTGCCACATTTTCAACTGGGGCTTATGGATTCAGCATGGCCTCCAATTATAACAACAACCCCATCCCCGGAGTGGTTCTTGTGCGGGACGGTAAAAGCGCCTGGATGGTAAAACCCCAGACTTACGCGCAGATCGCTCAGAATCAGGTGATCCCTGATATCTTGTAAACCGGATAGAAAGTATGGTTGATTCCATAGATTTATGGTGCAATTTTTCTGAAAAAGTGGTACATTTATGATAAGGAAACAGATGGTATGTTCCACAGAAAACGAAGGAGGGCAAGCCATGAAATATATGGAATTAATTGAAAAAAGATGTTCGATCCGGGAATTCCGAAACAGGGAATTAAGCCAAGGCCAGATACAGGAGATCAAAGACTATTTCGAGAAATCCGGCCGATTGGATCCGGACATTGATGTGGAGCTGGTGGTTTCCACCGGAGATGAATATAAAAAACGTCTGGAAGGATCCGCCGGTTATCGTGGAAATGCTTTTGGGGCTCCTGCATATCTGACCATCCTTTCGGAGAAGAAAGAAAAATATCTGTTAAATGCAGGATACATCGCAGAGGAACTGATCCTGAAGCTGACGGATATGGGATTGGGTTCCTGCTGGCTCACCACCAATGGCAGTGACAATGTGAAGCGGGCCTTGCATCTGGAGAACAATGCCAAGGAGGCGGTGGTTGTCATAGCCTGTGGACATGGGAAGAAGGAGTCTGCCCTGACCAGGCTGGATATCCATACCCCTTCCAATATCAAGGTGAAGACCAGAAAAGGGCACATAGCACCTAAGATCGCCCAGGAGGACCTGGTGTATTATAAAGTCTGGGGAGAGCCTATGGACTGGAATATCATTGATCCGACGCTTGACCGGGCATTCTACGCTGCCAGCCTGGCACCCAGTTTTCTTAATAAGCAACCCTACCGATATGTCTATACGGATGACCTGGTAATCCTCTACCGTATGAAGGAGGACTCCGAAACCACAAGGGAGGATCTGTACCTGGATGCAGGAGCTACCATGGCTAATTTTGATCTTGTGTACACTGCCCATCGCTCCCCCGACAAAAGGTGGGTCTGCCAGGAGATTCCGGAAGCCGGACAGGTGGAAGCACCCGATGGATATCGCTTTGCAGCTTATTTTGATGTACTGTGATAATCCGGTCATTTCATATAATTATAGTATAATCACATGGGGCTGACAGTCACGACGTCAGCTCCTTTCTTTTTGTATAAATTCAAAAATAATCCTATCCAAGTGCCGTGATTATTGTTATAATACATTTGATAAGTTTATTTTTAGTTTTAACAGATCAAAAGGTGATTATAGAATGAAAAAAGGTCCTGAGGAGCGCAGATTTACGGGAAGTCTGGCGCGGTCCATCATTATCAGCATCGTGATTCTGATTCTGGTGACTGAGATCATATCGGGAATCATCGGTTATATTGAGTTTACTGTGGTGCTGTCTGAACAGTACAAGAAGAGTTCTTCCATGGTGGCACATACGACCTACCGGATGATCGATAGCAGTGATATCCTTCAATATCTGAATACAAAAACAGAAGATGACTCTTATCTTGAGACAGAAAGACGTCTGCAGAAGCTGGCAGATGCGGCAGAGTGCAGAGTGATTTATGTGGCTGCCGTGGACAAGAAATATTCCCACCGTACCTATATTTTTGACGTCTGTTCCGCAGATTCCGGATATACGCCTTATGAGATCGGTTATGTCGATGATATCCGGGAGGAGAACGCAGAGGATTTCAGAAAGGTATTTGAGGGTGAGACCGTAACGTATTTCCATGACGATTATTCCACAGCGCTGTTTCCCATGAAAGATTCCAGGACTGATGAGATCATCGCCGTGATCGGTGTGGTGAAACCTATGACGGAATTAACCACGGCCCGGATCACATACTTCCGGCAGATTGCCATATTTACCGGGATTCTGACTTTTGTAGTGACCATCGGCTGGATCTATTTTATCAGAAGGCGCTTGATCAACCCTCTGAAAAAGATTGCGGAAGAGACACAGCGCTTTTCCGAGAATGAGGAATTGCCGGAAGAAAAACTTCAAGTCTCTGTCAATATGAATAATGAGCTTGGCAGACTGGCCTACGAAGTGGACATGATGGAGGAGAAGATCGTTAATGATGTGCAGGAGATCATGCGTATCACTTCCGAGAAGAACCGTGTGATGGCTGAGCTGGATCTGGCAAGAAAGATTCAGGATAATGTCCTTCCCAAGATCAGTTCCGGTTTTCCGGGAAGGAAAGAATTCACGATCAATGCCAGCATGAAACCAGCCAAGGAGATCGGAGGAGACCTGTATGATTTCTTCTTCATAGATGATGATCATTTCGCTATCGTTATGGCGGATGTTTCCGGAAAAGGGATTCCGGCAGCGCTCTTCATGATGATATCCAAGATATTGATCAAGAATCGCTGCATGAAAGGCGGGGAACCTGACGAGATTCTGGAAGATATCAATAATGTGATATGTGTGAACAACCGGGAGGATATGTTTGTTACCGTCTGGATCGGAATCCTGGAGATATCTTCGGGAATCGTAACTGCAGCAAATGCAGGTCATGAGTATCCAATCCTTGGTCAGGCCGGAGGGAACTTTGAACTGTTCAAAGATCCACATGGCTTCGTGATCGGCGGGATGGAGAATATGAAATATAAGACCTACCGTTTCCGCCTGGAGAAGGATAGTGTCCTCTTTATCTACACAGATGGTGTCACGGAAGCTGTGAACTCAAAGAATGAGCAATATGGAATCGGAAGATTGCTGAAAGCCCTGGACGAGGTGGAAGACAGACATCCGGACCGTCTGATTGAGGGTGTAACCAAAGATATAGAGACATTTGTGGAGAATGCAAATCAGTTTGATGATACCTCCATGTTGAGTGTTCATTATTATGGACCGGAGGAGAATGTAGTATCAGCAGAAGAAACTAAGGGGAATGTGATGGCTGAGTTTAAGATCGAAGCTTTAAAAGAGAATCTGAATCAAGTGATGTCTTTTGTGGATGAACATCTGGAAGGGATTGACTGTCCTATGAAGGCTCAGATGCAGATTGACCTCTGTGTGGAGGAAATGTTTATCAATGTAGCCAGCTACGCTTACGGCAGTGAGAAGGGAGATGTGATCATCCGGCTGGAAGAGGAGAAGGACCCTACCGGTATCAGTATTGTCCTGGTGGATGAAGGTGTGCCTTATGATCCTCTTGCCAAAGAAGATCCGGATGTGACTGCTTCCGCAGATCAGAGACAGATCGGAGGATTGGGTATCTTCCTGGTGAAGAAGAACATGGATAACATCTCTTACAGGAGGGATGGGAATAAAAATGTTTTCCGCATGACAAAATTCTTCTGAAATCAGCCGGCCTAAGAGAGAGTACTTTTTGATAGAAGATTGATCTTTGAATCAATCTTCTATTTTTCTTTCGTAAAAACAGAGAGAAATCTTAAAATCAAACAAATTTTCTAAAAAAATGAATTTTATAGTTTTCATTTCTGCATATTTGGTATATAATGGATTTTGTTATTATAGATAAAATATGAAGTAGAAAAGAGGGATTCGTATGAGTATAAGTGTAGGAATTATAGGATATGGAAATCTTGGAAGAGGCGTGGAACTTGCCGTGAACGCTGCTCCCGATCTGGATCTGAAGGCTGTGTTTACCAGAAGAGATCCGTCTTCTCTGAAGATACTTTCCTCAGATGTTCCTGTGGTCCATGTTGATGAAGCACCCAAGTGGTCTGACGACCTGGATGTGGTGATCTTATGTGGCGGCAGTGCTACGGATCTTCCGGTACAGACACCGGAATATACCAGGTATTTTAATGTGGTGGACAGCTTTGATACCCATGCAAGGATTCCGGAACATTTCGCAAATGTGGATAAAGCAGGTAAGGAGAACAGCCATGTGGCAGTGATTTCCGTTGGCTGGGATCCGGGTTTATTCTCTCTTGCCAGAATTTACAGCAATTCTGTTCTTCTGGATGGTAAGGATTATACTTTCTGGGGCCGCGGCGTAAGCCAGGGACACTCTGATGCGATCCGTCGTATACCGGGAGTGAAAAATGCCAAACAGTATACCGTTCCTGTGCAGGCAGCTCTTGATGCAGTAAGATCCGGTTCCAATCCCGAACTTTCCACCAGGGACAAACATGAGCGTGAGTGCTTTGTTGTCCTGGAGGAAGGCGCGGACGCAGCCAAAATTGAGACTGCCATAAAGACCATGCCCAACTATTTTGCGGATTATAATACTACCGTACACTTCATCAGCGAAGAGGAGTTCAATCAGAATCATCAGGGAATGGCCCATGGCGGTTTTGTGATTCGCACCGGCAAGACCGGAGCCAACAAAGAAAACAACGAGATGATCGAATTCCAGCTCAAGCTTGACTCCAACCCCGAGTTCACCGGCAGTGTGCTTGCTGCCTATGCCCGTGCAGTGGCACGTCTGAATGCGGAAGGAAAATCAGGATGCATGACTGCTTTCGATATCGCACCGGCTTATCTGAGCCCCTTAAGCGGTGAGGAACTGAGAGCCCATCTCTTATAAATTACATTAAGTAAAAGACCGTTCAAAGTGTCCTTATGATCACTTTGAACGGTCTTTTTTGGTAATACTATAATTCAATCACAATATCGGATAAAGGCTTTTTCTGAGTGTGCTTGGGAAGGGGCTTTCCTTTTTCGGAAGCGTATCCCAGAGGCATAAAGAGTACCACATGCTCTTTCTCGGGAAGCTCAAATACCCTCTTGGCCTCGGAAGGTGAGAACTTATTCACCCAGCAGGTGCCAAGTCCCTGTTCCACCGCTTCAAACATGATGTGAGTGGCTACGATGGAGCAATCCTCAGCTCCGGAGTTTACTCCGTCTTCCTCATCGGGATAGAAAAAAACTTCCTCTTCATTGTAAGTGAGCATCAGGCAGATCGGTGCTCCGAAGATGCAGGGTGTCACGGCTTTAGCCTTCTCCATCGCTGTTTCTGATTTTAATACATAGATCCGGATAGCCTGGGCATTTCTTGCTGTGGGTGCAATGCCGGCCACTTTGAGGATCTCCTGCAGTTTTTCTTCTTCCACAGGCCGGTCAGTATAGCTTTTAACAGAATATCTTGCGGCTGCCAATTCTTTAAATGTCATAATAATCAAACCCTCCTTCGATTCATTTGCCAAAAGAATATCATCTTTCGGATAAAAGCTCAAGTAACTTCCGCTAGCCTTTTCTCCATCTTGTTAGTAAATGATATGTATTTGTGATATTATAATTATAGAAAGACACAGGAGGAGATCCTGAGAAAGGAAACTGGACTATGGCAAAAAGACAGGGACGGAACACAAAACAAAAGATCGTAAATACAGCATGGAGATTATTTTATGAACAGGGTTATGAAAATACTACCGTAGATGAGATCGTATATGAATCAGGCACATCCAAGGGGTCTTTCTATCATTATTTTGAGAGCAAAGATGCTCTTCTGGGATCCCTCAGTTTTTTGTTTGATGAGAAGTACGAAGAACTTCACAAAAGTATCGCTCCGGATATGAATGCCATCGACAAGCTGATCACCATGAATCAAGAGCTGTTTGACATGATTGATACTTCAGTGCCTATAGACCTTCTTGCAAGACTCTTATCTTCCCAGATAGTGATGCACGGGGAGAAAAACCTGCTGGATCGGAAACGGATCTACTTCAAGATGCTAAAACAGATTGTCAGGGAAGGACAGAACCGGGGGGAGATCAGAACGGACCTGACCGCCAATCAGATTGTCAATGATTATGCCATGTTTGAACGTGCCTTGCTCTATGACTGGTGCCTTGTGGACGGGGAATATTCCCTCCGTCAGAACGCGGACAGGCTGATGGGATCCTTCTTATGTACCTATGCGGCAAAAGAAGATTAGAATATAATAAAAAATATTATTAAACCCAATTATAGTCTATTTTTAGTCTATTAAAATATATTGATAAATAAAGGATAATTTTATATTTTTATATAATAAAGTACAGAATATTTTCTGTACTTTATTCTGTATTGAAGTCTATATAAAGTTATGTTATATTATAAGACGTTTACTAAAGGGATAAAATCCCTGGAAAAGGAGAAAAGTATTTATGTCAACAGCAAGTATTTGTATTCTGATTTCCATTCTCGTCTATCTTGGAGTCACGATCTACATCGGTGTTTATTACAGCCGGAAGGGCAGTGCCAGCGATACGGAGAACTTTTATCTGGGTGGCAGGGAGCTGCATCCTCTGGTTACGGCTATGAGCGCGGAAGCCTCCGATATGAGTTCCTATCTGCTGATGGGTCTTCCCGGCCTTGCCTACTTCGCCGGTGTCGCGGAGGTAGGCTGGACTGTAATCGGCCTGGCTGTCGGAACTTATCTGAATTTCCTCTTTGTTGCCAAGAGGCTTCGTATCTATTCCGCCAATATCGGCGCCAGTACTATCCCGGATTTCTTCTCCCGTCGATATGAGGATGACAGGCATATCTTATCCTGTATCGCCGCTTTGGTTATTCTGGTATTCTTCGTTCCGTATACCGCTTCCGGTTTCAAAGCGGTGGGGACGCTTTTCAACAGTTTGTTTGGCTGGGACTACCATATGGCAATGATCATAGGTGCGGCCGTTATTGTTGGTTATACGGTCCTTGGAGGTTTCCTGGCGGTTTCCACCACTGACCTGATCCAGTCTATCGTCATGAGTATAGCCCTGATTATCATCATATTCTTTGGTATTTCACAGGCCGGCGGTATGGGCACAGTCATGGATAATGCCAAAGCTCTTCCGGGCTATCTGAGCCTGACACAGGGCTATGATGCCGCAAGCGGCACGGCAGGTAGCTTTGGCTTCCTTCCGATTGTTTCCACATTGGCTTGGGGCCTTGGATACTTTGGCATGCCCCACATTCTGCTCCGTTTTATGGCTATCCGTGATCCGGAGGAGATTAAGATCTCCAGAAGAATTGCTTCTGTATGGGTAGTTCTTTCCATGGGCATTGCCGTTCTGATCGGTATTATCGGTTACAGTGTATCTGCAGCAGGTAAGATCCCCTTCCTGACAACAAGTTCCGACTCTGAGACCATCATCATCAAGATGGCAGGCCTGATGAGCGAGCATGGTATACTGTTCGCTGTCATCGCCGGAGTTATCATGGCAGGAATCCTCGCTGCAACCATGTCCACTGCTGACTCCCAGCTGTTAGCAGCTGCCAGCAGTATGTCCGAGGACCTTGTGAAAGAATTCTTCGGTGTCCGTCTGAAAAAGTCCACTTCCATGGTCGTAGCACGTCTTACTGTAGTCGGCATCGCTGTCATTGCGATCATTCTTGCCTGGAATCCGAACAGTAGCGTCTTCCGTGTGGTTTCTTTTGCCTGGGCGGGATTTGGCGCAGCTTTTGGCCCGATCATGCTTCTGGCCCTTTTCTGGAAGAGAAGCAACCGGGCAGGAGCTACATGCGGTATGATCGCCGGTGGTCTGATGGTATTCGTATGGAAATACCTCATTGCACCTAAGGGCGGCGCGTTTGCCATCTATGAATTGCTCCCGGCATTCCTCATCGCTCTGATCGTCGACGTGATCGTTTCCCTTGTTACTGCGGAACCGTCCGCCGAGATTCAAAGTACCTTTGATAAAGTGAAAGCAGACATGTAAAAATCTGATAAGTGAAATGATTATAGAAGGCCGGTACGAATTATCGTACCGGCCTTTTTCTGCGGATTCTAAAGATGATACTCTACAGCAGGATGTTTTTACTGAAAGAACAGAATAATCCAATTACAAGAATTATATTTTACAAGTGAGATAGTATATTTTGATATATTATATATATTGTGATAATAAGATTTTTCGGACTACAAATATGTGTTAAAAATTACAAATACTGATTTCGATTTATCATGTATAAACAAAAGACATCTTATCATAAAGTGTTATGGTTGTTTTCAATGGAAAAATGTTATAATTTTAAATAAATTCTTTTGAGTTCGATTATTGGAAAATATAGGATGTCATCAAAAAATATGGGGTTAAAACAAGCATGGACAACGCAATGATTGAAAATAGAAACAAAGAAGTCAGCCTGATTGGAATATTCGGTACAGAAACGATTGAGATCCTCCAGAAGAAGATTGCAGATGCCACAGGGTTTTCTGTATCTACCATAGATTACAGGGGGGAGAGAGTGGTGCCGGGATATTTTCAGAAAGATTTCCTCAGACACAGACCACACAAGGCGGATGATGCCACGTCCCGTATGACGGAAGCCCTATCGTCTGCAAGGGCAGCCATCACGAATCTTCCATACATTTTTGAGGGGGAAGACGGGCTGGTAAAAGCCGCATTACCCATCGTGATAAATGATCAGTATCTGGGGGCTATGATCTGCGGTTATGTTCATTGCCTGGATAAAGATTATACGGATCCTTCCACCGGGGAAAGACTCATTCATAATGATAACCTTGTCGCCGGCAAGACGGACAAACAGGATAGCGAGGAACAAGTGTCAGTTTATACGGCAGAGAAGATCGGCAATCTGACAGATTTGATCTATTATATGATCAGTCAGATGTGCCAGAAAGAAAACTATGTGCTGAAACTGGGCATCTCCGAGCATAATAAAGTCCACCTCTGGGATCTCAGGAAAAAGAACCGTGAACTGAAAAAAAAGCTGAAGGAGACAAAACTGATCTCTATGAAGAATAATATCCAGCCACAGGTTCTGCTGAATATGTTAGTTACTTTATCCAGTTTTTCCATCATTGAAAATGCCCAAAAGACACAGGAACTGATTGAAGTATTTACTTCTTTTCTGAGATATTATGTTGAATTCGGCAGGGATTATGTACCCCTGGAGCAGGAACTGTATCAGATTAAAAAATACCTGGATGTACTGAAGGACAAATACAGCGAACGTATCACGGTGCAGATGAATTCCTCAAAGGAAGACAGCACACAGCTTATGCCCAAGCTGATCTTGTTCCCTCTTGTTGAGTACATGATCAATTTTGGTATATTGAATCGCAATTATCGGGGTATCATACATATCGACACCGAATACACTGAGGATCGTTGTGTCGTAACGATGCAATTTGAGCATACCAGCAAGTATCTGAAGAGTGTAGGATACCTCAATGAATCCGGTAATGTTCTCGATGAGAGAGCCTACCTGGAACAGCTGAATCTGCTGGAACAGAGAGTTGCTTATGAATATCCGGAGAATTATAAACTGTCGATAGACCCGGATCTGATCATCCTTAATATCCCGAGAGTGATAAATGATATGGAGAATCAGAATGACAGGATTGGTGTGGAATAGACGGAATGAATTGTGGGGGTAACCGTATTGATTAAGATACTATTGATTGATCAGGAACGCTTATTTCAAAAAGCTTTTGAAATGCTGGTGGAAAGAGTGGAGAACTGCCATCTGGTGGGGGTGGCGGAAACAGGAATCGATGCCATGAAGATGGTGAAAAAGTACCATCCTCATGTGATTTTTTCCGAGATCCTTATGGGACAGGAGAATGGAATCGACATCTGCAGGGAGGTCAGAAGTTCCTTCCCGGATATCTCCACCTATATCTTAACGAATTATCGGAATCTCAATCTGATGAATAAGGCCATATCTGCCGGAATAGATAATTACCTTCTGAAGCCCATCACAGCACAGCGCCTGTCCGAGCTGTGCATGGAAGGGGATCACCAGACGGTGGAAGAGGATGAAAGCCTTAGAGAGCTCCTGCAGTCTGTTGAGGACAGGAACTACAAGAAATCCTACGATACGGCGAAAACATATATGCGCCATCTCTTTGATGATGTGGATCTGTCTCTTCACAGAGATACGCTGAAAGTGACAGCCTCCAAATTGTTCTACATTATTCCCGGCATGGACTATTCCCAGAAGAAGTATTATCTTCAGAAGTACAGACTCAGCTCCAAGACCGTGTCGGATCCCGTACTATGCTACTGCTGGCTGGTCCAGATCATTACCGAGGTTTATCGCCAGATCTGTGCCATGAAATATTCTTACATGAATAAAGTCCTTCAGTATATTGAAAATAATATAAATGATGAGATATCTTTGACGGAACTGGCGGATTATGCCGGGGTGAGCAACGGGTACCTGAGCAGAATCTTCAAGAAGTATTATCAGATCAGCGTGGTGGATTACATCCATCTTCGAAAGCTGCTGGCAGCCAAGAAATATATGGTTTCCAGTGAGATGAATATCTCCGATATCTCCTTCCTTCTGGGATACAGTGACGCGGGCTATTTCAGCAAGATTTTTAAGAAATATGAGAATATGAAACCATCGGCTTATATGGAGCTGTTTTAAAGAAAAAAGCAGGGGAGTTCTTCAAAGAACTCCCCTTTGTCATTCTCAGGATCATCTGACAAGGATCTGAAACCCACAGATAGCTGATTACTGATTCAATTTATATACGTTTGTCAGAATCTGGGCACATACGGATGCAGATATCTTTTTATGATTATAATCTTCTTCTTTATTAAATGCCGGCTGGGTAGCGGCGGAAACTTTTCCCTCTACCATAGTATCGGATAATACTTTGTTGGCTGCCGGTTTGGCATCAGCTTTATCATAACTGATTGCTTTGGAGGAAGACGGTTTTGTCTCTCCGCCTACAGGGATGTTGTTGAACTCAAGGACTGTCATGGTAGCTTTGGAGACAGCATCGATCAGTTGATCTTTTGTCCAGATGGCATTTGTTGCGGAAGAAATCTTACCGCTTGGAATGTAGCGGGAGATAACTTTAGCTGCAGCCTCTCTGACAACTCCTTCAATCTGGCGGATCACAGATGCGGATACTTTGCCTGTGGGAGTAAAACCGGAAACAATCTTAACAGCGGATGGTTTTGCTTCACCCTCAATCTTACGGTTGTTGAACTCAAGGACTGTCAAGGCAGCCTTACTTACAGCTTCAACCAGTTCATCTTTGGTCCAGACTTTCTTGGCATATGCTGATACTCCACCAGGTGTATTCGTAGCATCCCATGCACCTTCTGTAGCAGCGGAAGCCTTTGGATTCTTCTCAATTCTCCAAG
>CAMNGO010000038.1 GCA_946538445.1 uncultured Lachnospiraceae bacterium | reverse complement strand
ATGATGAGCTGACCAAGGAGCTGATTGACAACCTTGATAAATACAACAATATTTATATGATGGCAGACTCCGGTGCCCGTGGTTCCAACCAGCAGATCAAACAGCTGGCCGGTATGCGTGGTCTGATGGCAGATACCTCTGGACGTACCATCGAACTTCCGATCAAGTCCAATTTCCGTGAAGGACTCGATGTTCTGGAGTATTTCATCTCTGCTCATGGAGCCCGTAAGGGTCTGTCCGATACTGCCCTGCGTACTGCCGACTCCGGTTACCTTACCAGACGTCTTGTAGATGTCTCCCAGGAACTGATCATCCGGGAACATGATTGCTGCGAAGGGGAAGACTACATTCCTCATATGGAAGTGGCAGCCATCATGGATGGCAAAGAGACCATCGAATCACTGGAAGATCGAATCATAGGACGTTTTGCAGCAGAAGATATCCTGGATGAGGATGGAAATGTCATTGTAGCAGCTAACTGCATGATCACTGCACAACGTGCTTCCCGGATCGTGGAAGCCGGACACACCAAGGTGAAGATCCGTACCATGCTGTCCTGTAAATCCCAGAACGGCGCATGTTCCAAGTGCTACGGTGCCAACCTTGCCACCGGTCAGGTCGTTCAGGTCGGTGAAGCGGTAGGTATTATCGCTGCCCAGTCCATCGGTGAGCCGGGTACACAGCTTACCATGCGTACATTCCATGCCGGCGGCGTAGCCGGTGATGATATCACCCAGGGTCTTCCCCGTGTAGAGGAGCTTTTCGAGGCCCGTAAACCGAAAGGTCTTGCCATTATCACTGAGATTGCCGGTGAGGTGGAGATCAAGGAGACCAAGGACAAAGGTGAAGTTAAGCGTGAGATCATCGTAAAAGGTGAGGAAGAAGCGAAAACCTACGACATCCCTTACGGTGCAAGGATCAAGTCCGGCGTCGTGGACGGTGCCCATTTGGAGGCCGGTGATGAACTGACGGAAGGTTCCGTTAATCCTCATGACATCCTTAAGATCAAAGGTGTCCGTGCCGTTCAGGATTATATGACCAGAGAGGTACAGCGTGTATACCGTCTTCAGGGTGTAGATATCAATGATAAACATATAGAGATTATTGTTCGCCAGATGCTTAAGAAGATCCGTATCGACGAGCCGGGAGATACTGATTATCTGCCGGGTTCCTTAGTGGATATCCTTGAGCTGGAGGAGAAGAATAAACTGCTTGAAGTAGAAAATGCCAGAATCGAGAAAGAAAATGAAGATCTTCCGGATGATGAGAAGAAACCGTTAAAGGTATATGCCACCGGTTCCCAGACTCTGCTGGGTATCACCAAGGCATCCCTTGCTACCAATTCCTTCTTATCTGCAGCATCTTTCCAGGAGACCACAAAGGTCCTTACCGATGCAGCCATCAAAGGAAAAGTCGATCCGCTGATCGGTCTGAAAGAGAATGTTCTTTTAGGTAAGCTGATCCCTGCCGGTACAGGATTAAAGAAATATCGTAACCTTTCCATTGCCTACGAAGAGGCGGAGGAAGAAGAAGCAGTAGATGCTTACAACGATTACGATGAAGGAGTTTCCTACGAGGAATCCCCGGAAGATGAACTGGTGGAAGCTTCTCTGGAAGATCCGGAGGAGTAATTATCTGACGGTTTATCATTTTCCCGTTACTTAAAGCAATAAGATTGCCACAAGCCGGCGGATCTGTCATAGATTCGCCGGCTGTTTTATTTGGATAAGGAGGAATTATTATGGATACCATGTATAGGAGCAGGGCAAAAGAGTTCCGTGCGATCGCCAGAGATATTCTTTCCGGAAGATGGATGCCCACTGTGGGTGTCACCCTTTTGGCATCCCTTCTTGGAGCATCTGTGCTTTTCTACGGCGGAGGCCTGACTGTAAATTGGATGTTTTCAGGGGAAAGAAATGATATCACCTATCAGCTGGAGAATGTTACAGATATCGATATGGACATATTAGCTCCGCTTTTTGTTTTTTTCGCCGGTATTGCATCTATTCTGGCTATCATAGGCCTGGTTCAATTCATCGTCGGTCCTTTCATTTCTTTGGGATTGATACAGTATAATCTTGATATGCTTGATAGAAAAGATCCCGGGCTGGGAGTCCTTTTTGAGAAATCTGATTTGTTCGGCAAGGCTTTATGGCTGAAAATCAGAGGAATGATTTTTATTATTCTTTGGGCATTGCTTTTTGTCATTCCCGGGATTATTAAAAGCTATTCCTACAGCATGGCAGGATATATTTTGGAGGAAAATCCACAGATCAGTGCCAAAGAAGCTATGACGATCTCCATGGACATGATGCGTGGCAACAAATTCCGCTTATTATGTCTTCAGCTTAGCTTTATCGGCTGGGCAATCCTGTGCGGTCTGACCATGGGAATCGGTCTTTTATGGCTGAATCCTTATATGAATGCTGCTTATACTGCATTTTATAATGAGGTGGCTCAGCAGTATCAGAAGATGACGGATGGAAGTGCTTATCATACGGATGGATCCTATTCCCACGATCTGTATTCGGAGAGTGAAAAAAACAATTAAAATAACATAGTATATCATAAATTACTACAAAAAGTAAATATAATATATTAATTATTATATAACGATAATTTATATTAATATAAATATAAATAATATAAATATTCCATTTTTCATACAAAAAAAGCCATTCTATTTTGCGTCTTTATCCCTATAATATAATTTACCGGATTGTTATAGCATTATGAATATCATGTAAACCGTCTGGAGGGGGATGATCATGAAAGGTTTGATGACCAGAGATCAGGTGATTGACACAGAATATGGTTCCTATCGCCTGCGTTACGGTATGCATGAGATAAATGAGGAAGGATGGAGATATTATGGTGTATCCATCTTCCAATATTATAATACAGGCGAGAAAAGGGGAATTTTTGATCAGGCTGTTGTGAAAGGCTTTTCAGAAGACCGCAGGGAGGCACAGGCTTTTTTTGAAACTTTATTCCTGGAGAAAGTGTTTCCGGTTCATCTGCTTAGTATAGCGGATGACTGGCAATATAATATACAGGAAGATTCTTGGAGGAGATTATGATCAGACATAGAGCCGTCTATGCCGCCGGAACCGGTGAGATTGTTGAGAAAAAATCCCGTTTTATAGCTCATGTACAATCTGTTTGTTCTGTTGAGGAAGCTCAGGATTATATTGAAGGGATCCGGAAGAAATACTGGGATGCCAGACATAATTGCTATGCTTTTTCAGTGGGGGTGGAGAATCCCGTCACCAGATTCAGCGATGACGGAGAACCTGGAGGCACCGCCGGAAAACCTATCCTGGAGGTTATTCTGGGCAGTGAGATCCGTAATATCGTTATCGTTGTCACCCGCTATTTCGGCGGGACACTTCTGGGAACAGGAGGCTTGGTTCGTGCTTACACGGATGCTTCCAGAGAGGGGATAAAAAACACCACAGTGGTGGAGAAGATTCCGGGGATAAGAGTGATGATTTCCACGGATTACACTGATCTGGGCAAGATTCAGTATCTGCTTGCCCAGAATCAAGGGATGACAGAAGATTCCATCTACACAGACCAGGTAACGATACAGGCCATTCTTCCTGTGGAAGAAAAGGATGCCATCTGCAAGAAACTGGTGGAAGCCACCAGTGGAAGGGTGAACATCATCGAAGCCGAGAGTGTGTACTTTGGAGATGCAGCAGGAGAGAAACTCGTGTTTGATGCATGAGTGCTTACGAAAGAAAAAGGCTATAACACTGAAACCGTAGTGTGATTTGCATGAGATTGCACAACTTGAGAAGAATCGTAGCGACGATTCCCATCATATACGGTTCAGGGTTATAGCCTTTTTTATATTATGGTCTTCCTGTTATCTGTTTTGTGGGCAGCCGGTCAGCCCTGGCTGTTCCTTTTCGCCCGGTAGCGTGCAGTAGGATCCAGAATCTTCTTTCTGAGGCGGATATTCTTTGGTGTAATTTCCACCAGCTCATCGGTATCGATGAATTCGAGGGCCTGCTCAAGACTTAGAATCTTGGGCGGGGTGAGCTTCAGCGCATCATCTGAACCGGAAGCACGGGTGTTGGTGAGTTTCTTTGTCTTACAGACGTTCACTTCGATGTCATCCGTTTTTCCGTTTTGACCAATGATCATACCTGAGTATACCTTTTCCCCCGGTCCTACAAAGAGCAGCCCACGTTCCTGTGCGTTGAATAATCCATAAGTGATGGTCTCACCGGATTCATAGGCAATGAGAGATCCCTGCTTGCGGTATTGGATATCCCCCTTGTAGGGACCATATCCATCGAAAAGGGTGTTCATGATTCCGGTACCCTTTGTATCAGTCAGAAATTCACCTCTGTAACCGATCAGCCCCCTGGAGGGAATGGAGAATTCCAGACGGGTGGAACCGGAACCGGACATGGACATATTCTGCAGTTCCCCTTTTCGCTGACTCAGTTTTTCAATGACGATTCCGGAGAACTCATCCGGCACATCAATGATAGCGGTTTCCATAGGTTCTGTTTTTCTTCCTTTTTCATCTGTCCGGTAGAGAACTTCCGCTTTGCTCACGGCGAATTCGTATCCTTCCCGACGCATGTTTTCAATCAGCACCGAGAGGTGGAGCTCACCACGGCCGGATACCTTGAAAGAGTCTGTACTCTCCATCTCTTCCACACGGAGGCTCACATCCGTATTCAACTCCCGGAAGAGGCGGTCACGAATATGGCGGGAAGTCACATATTTGCCTTCCTGACCGGCAAGAGGACTGTCATTCACCATGAACTGCATGGCGATGGTCGGATCGGAAATCTTCTGGAAAGGAAGAGGCTGTGGATTATCCGGGGCACATATCGTATCACCGATATGGATGTCCGGTATACCGGAGATTGCCACGATAGATCCTACGGTTGCCTCCCTGACATCCACTTTATCCAGGCCGGAGAACTCGTAAAGTTTACTGATCCGTTCTTTTTTGTTGACGGAGGCATCATGATGGTTAACCAGAAGGACATCCTGATTTACTTTGATCGAACCGTTCTCCACTTTGCCAACACCGATTCTCCCCACGTATTCATTATAGTCGATGGTGCTGATAAGCACCTGTGTATCGGCATCCGGATCCCCTGTAGGGGCGGGGATATGATTTATGATTGTCTCGAATAAAGGCCTCATATCTGTGCCCTTCTCGTTAAGCTCCAACATTGCGATACCGGATTTTGCGGAAGCATAGACGAAGGGGCTGTCCAGCTGATCGTCATCTGCATCCAGCTCCAGGAACAATTCCAGGACTTCATCCATCACTTCCTCGGGCCTTGCTTCCGGACGGTCGATCTTGTTCACGCAGACGATTACCGGGTGATTCAGTTCCAAAGCTTTTTTCAGGACAAATTTTGTCTGGGGCATGGGACCTTCAAATGCGTCCACCACAAGGATAACTCCATCCACCATCTTGAGGACACGCTCCACTTCTCCCCCGAAGTCGGCGTGGCCCGGAGTATCGACGATATTTATCTTTACACCGTCATAAGTAACTGCTGTATTTTTGGAAAGAATCGTGATACCACGTTCTCTCTCGATATCGTTGGAGTCCATGACGCGCTCTACCACTTCCTGGTGTTCCCGGAATGTACCACTTTGCTTAAGCAGTTCGTCCACCAGCGTGGTCTTACCATGATCAACATGGGCGATGATTGCTACATTACGAATATCTTCTCTGGATATCTTCATAATTTGCCTTCTTTCTATAAGATTGAGAATACTGTTATATCTCTGATATCTGCAATAAACCAAATTATTCTACCATAAAGAAGGCAAAGAAACAACATAAACTTAAGAAAATATCTCCTGAAGGAAGGAAATGAACTTTCTTTTTGCAGCATAAATTACCAAGGATGAAAATCATTGTGTCTGACAGACTTTTAGGTTGACATTTCATAGCATAATTATTATACTGAATCTGTTTTTAAAATACGCATTTTATGAGCTGTGTTGTGTCTTTTCCTAAGAGAAAGATAGTATCTTATCAGATTGTACAGGCCATTGTTTAAGGATCATACCATCTGGAAATCCGATGCCCTGTCCGTCGGATCTATACGATATACTTTATGTTAGGAGGAGTACAATATGGCAGAAAAATTATTGAATAATAATCAGGCAGTTGTCGAGGGAGAGATCGTTTCCGATTTCGAATTCAGTCACGAAGTGTTCGGAGAAGGTTTCTATTATGTAAAACTGAAAGTGAGCAGACTAAGTCAGTCCAACGATACGATACCATTACTCATGTCCGAGCGTCTGATTGATGTGAACCAATCTTACATCGGGCAGTTCATGGAGGCAAGAGGGCAGTTCCGCTCTTTCAACAAACATGAAGGACTAAAAAATCACCTGATTTTGTCTCTGTTTGTCCGTGAATTCACTTTTTTGGATCAACTTGATAACCTCAAACCGAATGTGATTTTTCTCGATGGATATATCTGTAAGGAACCTGTCTATCGTACCACTCCTTTTGGAAGAGAAATCACGGATATGCTTGTCGCAGTGAACAGGGCTTACAGCAAGTCGGATTATATCCCCTGCATCTGCTGGGGAAGAAATGCCAGATATGCCAAGCATCTTCCGGTGGGAGGAAGGATCCAGTTATGGGGCCGGATTCAAAGCAGGGAATATCAGAAGAGGTTGAGTGATTTTGATGTGAGAAGTTTTGTAGCTTACGAAGTGTCGGTCAACCAGATGGAGTATTGTAGTGATCCCGGGGAGATACGAGCACAATATGTGGCGGATTCCCCGTGATTATGTCAGTGTTGATTAGAATGAGCTGCTCGGAAGAGCAGCTTTTTTATTATTCTTTTATCAGAAAGACGAGGGAGAAATATGAAGGTTACACCAGTAAAAGGCACAAACGATTATCTGCCTGCCCAGGCAGAACTCAGGGATTATCTTCAGAGGAAAATATGTGAAACTTATGAGAAATGCGGTTTTCAGAGGATTTTCACACCAATCCTGGAGGATATAGAGAATCTTGATAAAAGTGAGGGCGGAGATAACCTGAATCTGATCTTCAAGGTAATGAAGAGAGGGGAGAAACTGGAGAAAGCAATCCGTGGGGGGAATCCGGACCAGATCGCGGACATGGGTCTGCGCTATGACCTCACGCTTCCTCTCAGCCGCTATTATGCCAACAACCGGGCTTCTCTTCCACAGCCATTCAAAGTAATACAGATTGACAAGGTGTATCGTGCTGAACGGCCCCAGAAGGGACGACTCAGAGAGTTCATGCAGTGTGATATCGACATCCTGGGATCCGATTCTCCAAGCTGTGAGATCGAATTGATCCACACTACGGCCAAGGCACTTCTGCATATCGGAATCCGCCAGTTCAAGGTGAAAGTAAATGACCGCCGGGTCTTAAGGGAGGTTCTTCTCTCCGCAGGATTTATGGAGGACCAGCTTGACAGCGTATGCATCACCTTTGATAAATTGAGTAAAATAGGGGCTGCAGGTGTTCAAAAAGAACTCCAGGAGAAGGGATTTGATCAGGGTGTCATCGACAGATTTATGCAGATGATCGAGAATGCTCCATTTACTTTGGATTATGTGAAAACTTTATGTAAAAATACAGAATATATCGATACATTATCCGGAATCATTGATACGTCCAATGCTCTGGCAGAGGGAAAATATTCCGTAGAATATGATATGACCCTGGTGAGAGGGCAAGGCTACTATACCGGTACGGTATTCGAGATCGAGTCCCTGGAATTCGGAAGCTCCATTGCAGGGGGAGGACGCTATGATAATCTTATCGGCAAGTTTGTCAAAGAACAGATCCCGGCGGTAGGATTCTCTATCGGTTTTGAGCGTATTTTCAGCATCCTTTCGGAAAGAGGAATGAAATACCAGGACCGCCCCCGTAAAGTAGTCCTCTTATATGAGGAGTCAGAGATAGGTGAGGCGATCGGCAAGGCGGAAGAACTTCGCGCCGACTACTCGGTTGCCCTCTTCGTAAAGCCGAAAAAGCTTGGCAAATTCCTGAACCGCCTGGAGGATCAGGGGTATGATGGCTTCATGGTATTTGGGAAAGATGAAGGGGTAAGATTCTTTTCAGAGTAGATTTTTTTAATATTGTATGATATTATGTATCAAATATGTAACTATTCATTTATGCATAACTATTCATTTATTATTCATGAAAGGGATGGCTATGGACGGTAGTATACAGATTTATTATGGTATGGGGAGAGGAAAAACCACAGCTGCACTCGGCTTGGGTATCCGCGTCGCAAGTTCCGGCAACCAGGTTATCATGGTGCAGTTTCTCCGATCGAGACACTCGGAATCCCTTGAGTACCTGAAAAGGCTTGAACCGGAGTTACAGGTATTCCGGTTTGAAAGCGGGATGGATGATTACTCCAATCTTCCGCAAGAGAAGAGGAAGGAACAGTTATCCAATATAAAAAGTGCCTTATCCTATGCACGTAAGGTCATGGATACCGGGCAGTGCGATCTCCTGATCCTGGATGGAATTCTGGGACTGATTGATTTTGGAATCATTGACGAGCAGGAATTGCGTGATCTGATTTCGCGAAGAGACGAATCCATGTACCTGGTCCTAACCGGGAGGATCCTTCCGGAGGGAATCAGAGACCTGGCGGACTGCGTCTACTGCATCTCCACGGAGAAAGAGACGAAAGAAGGTATGCTGGATCTGGGTTTCTTCAGAAATCTTTAATACCTTATACCTGAATAAGACAGTACATATTTGATCAATATCTTGATAAATAATAATGTGATACAGAAAGGATGAAGTTTATGGCTATTTTTACAGGTTCCGGAGTGGCGATTGTCACACCGTTTGACGAGAATTATAATGTGGATTATGATCGCTTCGGCAAGATCATTGATTTTCAGGTAGAGAATAAGACAGATGCCATCATCGTTATGGGAACTACCGGAGAAGCGTCCACTCTGAATCATGAGGAGCATCTTGCTGCCATCAGATATTGTGTAAATAAAGTCAATAAACGAATTCCTGTGGTTGCAGGCACCGGCTCCAACAGTACCCGGACTGCTGTTTTCCTGACCCAGGAAGCAGAGCATGCAGGAGCTGATGCAGCCCTCATCGTTACTCCTTACTATAATAAAGGGACACAGAAGGGTCTCATAGATCATTATTCCTATATTGCAAGACATACCGATCTCCCGATCATCATGTACAATGTGCCAAGCAGGACAGGTGTGAAGCTGGAGGCTTCCACCATTGCGACCCTGGTAAAAAATGTGGATAATATCGTTGGTGTAAAGGATGCCACCGGCAGCCTTGCCCACACTGCAAGACTGATGTATGACACACAGGGAGACATTGATATCTATTCCGGAAATGACGATGTGATCGTTCCGGTCCTGTCTCTGGGAGGAAAAGGAGTCATTTCTGTTTTAGCCAATATCGCTCCTGAGGACACTCACAATATCTGCGCGGAATATTTTGCCGGAAATGTGGAGAAGAGTGCCCAGCTTCAGATTAAATATATGGAACTGATCAATGCTTTATTCTGTGAGGTGAATCCAATCCCCGTGAAGAAGGCTATGGAATTCCTGGGATTCTGCCCGGGCATCTTAAGGAGACCACTTTGCGAGATGGAGCCTGAACATGCAGAGCGACTCAGGAAAGCCATGATCGAAGTCGGATTACTCAGCGAATAGTCTGGAGGGATTGCCCATGACCAAAGTAATAATGTACGGATGCAATGGCTTTATGGGCCATGTCATCTGTGATCTGATAAAAGCTATAAATGATGTGGAAGTCGTGGCAGGGATTGATATCGCCCCAAATGATTCTTACGACTTTCCGGTCTTTACTTCCACTGCTGACTGCGATGTGAAGGCAGACGCCATCATTGATTTTTCCGCAGCTCCGGCGGTAAATGCAGCTCTTGCCTTTGCCGTGGATAAACAGATTCCGTTGGTGGAGTGTACCACAGGGCTGTCGGAAGATCAGATTGCATATCTCAAAGAGTGCAGTGAGAAAGTTGCAGTGCTGCGTTCGGCAAATATGTCCCTGGGAGTCAATACTCTCTTAAAGATGGTGAAAACGGCGGCAGCCATTTTAGGAAATGCAGGATTTGATATCGATATCGTAGAGAAACACCACCGAAGAAAAGTGGATGCTCCTTCCGGAACTGCCCTGGCATTGGCAGATTCCATCAACGAGGGATGTGAGGGAAGATATTCTTACGTCTTTGACCGCAGTCAGAGAAGGCAACAAAGACCGGTGGATGAGATTGGGATCTCAGCTGTCCGCGGTGGAACGATCGTGGGAGAACATGAAGTGATTTTCGCCGGTACGGATGAGGTGATCGAGTTTAAACATACGGCTTATTCCAGAGCTGTGTTTGGAAAAGGAGCCATCGAAGCCGCCAGATTTCTGGCAGGGAAACCGGCTGGGCTGTATGACATGAGTGATGTCATCGACGGATGATTTCAAAAGCCATCGCACCTTGCGATGGCTTTTCGTTTTTCCAAAGATTGGAGATATGGATGAAAGCAGTGATACAAAGGGTGACAGAGGCAAAGGTCACCATCGAAGGAAAAGTCGCAGGTGAGATTCAGACCGGATACCTGATCTTACTGGGAGTTGCCAGGGAAGATTCCGAGGATGATATCCGGAAGCTGGTCCGCAAGATAGTGGGACTTCGCATCTTTCCGGATGCCCAGGGGAAGAGCAATCTCTCCTTGACGGATGTAGGCGGAGAACTACTCGTAATCTCACAGTTCACCCTTCTGGCAGATTGCAGAAAGGGAAGAAGACCCAGTTTTATAAAAGCCGGTGACCCGGAACAGGCACAAAGGCTCTATGAACGATTTCTGGAGATATGCCGTGAACAGGTAGAGGTGGTGGAACAAGGGGAATTTGGTGCTGAGATGAAAGTTTCCTTGGTGAATGACGGCCCATTTACCATCGTTCTGGACAGCAAGGATCTGAGCTGAGAAAAAAGAGCGTAACATCAAAGGATTTAAAGGAGAATACATATGGATAAGATTAAAATGACTACCCCACTGGTAGAGATGGATGGAGACGAGATGACCAGAATTCTCTGGAAGATGATAAAGGATGAATTGCTTTACCCCTTCATCGACCTCAAGACGGAGTATTATGACCTGGGCTTGAAACACAGAGATGAGACCGATGACCAGGTGACAGTGGATTCTGCTCTGGCTACCAAGAAGTATGGGGTGGCTGTCAAATGTGCAACCATCACTCCAAATGCGGCAAGGGTGGAGGAATATGACCTGAAAGCCATGTACAAAAGTCCGAACGGCACCATCAGAGCCATCCTGGACGGTACGGTTTTCCGTGCTCCAATCGTGGTGAAAGGTATCGAGCCTACCGTCAAGACCTGGAAAAAACCCATCACGATTGCCCGTCACGCTTACGGTGATGTCTATAAGGCAACGGAGATGAAGATTCCGGGAGCCGGTAAAGCAGAGATCGTATATACAGACCAGGATGGAAACGAGACCAGAGAATTAATCCATGATTTTGACGGACCCGGTATCGTTCAAGGTATGCATAATGTGGAGGCTTCCATCCGTGCATTTGCCCGGTCCTGCTTTAACTATGCCCTGGATACCAGACAGGACCTCTGGTTCTCCACCAAAGATACCATCTCCAAAAAATATGATCATACATTTAAGGATATCTTCCAGGATCTTTATGACAGTGAATACAAGAATCGTTTTGAAGCAGAAGGGATTGAATACTTCTATACCCTGATTGATGATGCAGTAGCCAGGGTGATCCGGTCTGAAGGCGGATATATCTGGGCATGTAAGAATTATGACGGGGATGTGATGAGTGATATGATCGCAACGGCATTCGGATCTCTCGCCATGATGACTTCCGTTCTGGTAGCTCCCGATGGCACCACTGAATATGAAGCAGCCCATGGTACTGTCCAGAGACATTATTACAAGTACCTGAACGGGGAGGAGACATCCACCAATTCCGTCGCTACGATTTTTGCATGGACAGGCGCCCTGAGAAAACGTGGCAGTCTGGACGGTATCGATGCATTGGCAGCTTTTGCCGACAAACTGGAAGAAGCAACTCTTGAAACCATCGAGAGCGGCACCATGACAAAGGATCTTGCTCTGATTACTACTCTGGAAGAAGTCAATCCGGTCAACAGCCAAGACTTCATTAAAGCAGTTCGCGAGAGACTGGAGAGTAAATTAAAATAAGAGGCCATACATAGTCTGCAAAATAGGCGGTACACAGGGGTACCGCCTATTTGTAAACTGTCGGTATGACCTCTTTTTCTATTCTTGCTGGCTTGACATGGTAAGTGAATGAATGTATTATAATTAACTAAGTTGTAGAGAAACAGTTCATTATCATAACACTATGGAGGTTGTAATGAAACACTTAATAGATCCTATGGATTTAACGGTAGAAGAGATTGATCAGCTGATCGATCTGGGAAGTAAAATTTTAGCTGATAAAGAAAAATATCAGGATGTATGTAAACATAAGAGTTTAGCCACTTTATTTTTTGAGCCAAGTACAAGAACACGTTTGAGTTTCGAAGCTGCCATGTTGGAGCTTGGAGGTAATGTACTTGGTTTTTCTTCTGCCAATTCCTCTTCTGCCTCAAAGGGTGAAAGTGTGTCGGATACCGTTCGCACCGTATCCTATTATTCAGATATCATTGCCATGAGACATCCCAAGGAGGGAGCTCCCCTGGTGGCGTCCCGCAAGATTGATGTTCCACTTATCAATGCCGGTGACGGTGGCCACTATCATCCGACACAGACCTTGACGGACCTTATGACCATCTATCAGGAAAAAGGACGCTTTCATGATCTGACCATCGGTATGTGCGGCGACTTAAAGTTCGGAAGAACAGTACACTCTCTGATTAAAGCCATGTCCCGTTATGAGAATGTCAGATTTGTGATGATCTCCCCGGAGGAACTTCGTCTTCCGGAATACATCGTCAAAGATGTGTTTGAGAAGAAGAATATTACCTATCAGGAAGTCCGGACCATGGAAGAAGTTATGCCGGATCTTGATATCCTGTATATGACCAGGGTCCAGAGAGAACGCTTCTTCAATGAACAGGACTATATCCGTCTGAAAGACAGTTTCATTTTAGACCTTGATAAATTAAAAACAGCGAAGAAAGATCTCTGCATTATGCACCCGCTTCCACGTGTGAATGAGATCTCCACCAAAGTGGATGATGATCCAAGAGCATGTTATTTCA
>CAMNGO010000037.1 GCA_946538445.1 uncultured Lachnospiraceae bacterium | reverse complement strand
CACAAAAAATGCTCTTTTTTAGCCCTCCCCTTAAGTCCTTCGTAATAGTTAGTGTAAGCGGCAAAGAGAAACGAAGCCGCAGACAAAAAATAAATGATAAATAGTAAGGAGATAAAAATATGAGAAAAAATAGTTTGGTGAAAAGAGCAGCAGTTTTAACAATGGCAGGAGCTTTGGCAGTTACCGGCTTCCTGGGTTTTGCTCCCCGGAATGTATATGCCAATGACGGATCATATAATTATGTAACAGAGGGAATCAGTGTGGTTGATTTCGATGGTACTGCAGTGATTACCAGCGAATATGCAAACATCAGGGACGGGGCTTCCACAACCAGCCCGGTCATTGCAACAGCTAAGAAAGGTACTGTACTTAAGCTGGAAGGCAGAGTACAGAGCTTCGGAAAGGATACCAAGTGGTTTAAGGTATGGGTGGATCTCGATGACGGCGGCCAGGGTGCAGGCTACATCAGCAACCTGACCTTTGACATGGTAGAAGATAAAGCTCCTGCTGCTAAGAAGGAAGCAACTGCCAAAAAGGAGACCACTGCAGAGGCCACAGAGAAGGAAGCTACCGCAACCACAAGAGAGACCTGCGTGTTCACTGTTGATAAAGTCAACAAGACCATGAAGGTTGCCCAGGATGTGTTCGTCCGCAAAGGACCGAAGACAACTTACGACATCATGGGATCTCTGGCCGCAGGAAAGACAGTCCAGGT
Source organism: uncultured Lachnospiraceae bacterium (assembly GCA_946538445.1). Lineage (GTDB taxonomy): Bacteria > Bacillota > Clostridia > Lachnospirales > Lachnospiraceae > Anaerobutyricum. The sequence goes on along the minus strand of CAMNGO010000037.1, from coordinate 12,657 downwards.
TACCGGACAGGTCATGAAACATGGCAGCAAAGCCTGCTGGGTTCAGGTTAACTTCAATGGCAAGACAGGCTATGTCTGCACAGACTACCTGAAATAAGGTTTGAACAGGATACTATAACTTAGAAACTTCGGAGAACTTCATATGTTGAACCTATGAAAGGAGGTCTGAAAACAGACAGTAAATATATTGAATGTTTTTCTCCCATCCTTACAAAAAGAATGCCCGCTGATGCGGGCGTTCTTTTTTTACAATGGAATCATGTAGAAAACAAGACTTTACCTTTGTGCGCAGATTTCATTTATAGTATAATCTTAAAATAGAGATGAGAAGAAGAGAAAGGAGATATAAGATGACTATCAGATTGAAAACACCAGGAACCGAGGGAGAGAAATACATTCCCATCGAGAAGCGTACGGGAAATGAATCCATCGTTTATTTTACCAGAGACCTGTCTGCGGAGGGATTGGAGAGGCTCTATCAGAAAGTCAAAGGAAATATTACAGGCAAGGTTGCTGTGAAGCTGCATACCGGCGAGCCCAACGGACCGAATATCATCCCCAGAGAATGGGTGAAACATCTGTTGGAAAAAGATCTCCCGGAGGCTGTCATCGTGGAAACCAACACCTATTATGAAGGAGATCGTTACACCACGGAAGATCACAGAAAGACTCTGGAAGTAAACGGCTGGACCTTTGCCCCGGTGGATATCATGGATGAAGATGGAACCACCACCCTTCCGGTCAAGGATGGGAAATGGTTTACGGAAATGTACGTGGGAGACCATATGACCAACTATGACTCCATGCTTACCCTGACTCATTTCAAGGGACATGCTATGGGAGGCTTTGGCGGTTCCAACAAGAATCTGGGTATCGGATGCGCCGATGGACGCATCGGGAAAGCTATGATCCACACGAAAGAAGGATCAGACGATATGTGGTCCATCGATACGGAGGAATTGATGGAGCGTATTTCGGAATCCACCAAGGCAACCATCGATTACTTCGGCAAGAATATTACTTACATAAATGTACTCCGCAACATGTCGGTTTCCTGCGACTGTGAGGGTATCAGCGCCATGCCGGTGGTGACACCGAATATCGGCATCCTTGCTTCCACGGATATCCTGGCTATCGATTCCGCCTCCGTAGACCTGATCTATGCTCTGAAAGATGAGGAGCATAAGGACATGGTGGAGCGGATCGAAAGCAGACACGGACACAGACAGCTGAGCTATATGAAGGAGCTTGGCATGGGAAATGATAAGTATATCCTGATCGATGTTGACAATAATGATGCGAAGATCTTCCCTGCAGATGCAGTGAAAGATGTCGTACCATTTGAGGAGTAATACACATCATCCACCACATGATTGTGGATATCTGCTTGAAAAATCTGACAATTCTTATACTTATCCACAAATATGTATTATAGTTGTACATTAAAGGCACCGGAATCGGATAGAAATCGGATTCCGGTGCCATTTTTTGCCTTTTTTGCCAAATAGTCTTTAGACATTGCTGTACGAATATGCTATACTTTAGATGCTTTTAATCTAATGGAAAGTGCGTAAAGCACGGGAGGTATGAAAAATGTTAGAAAGAATCTTTAAACTCAAGGAAAATAATACGACGGTCCGTACCGAGATCATCGCCGGCCTCACAACTTTCCTTGCCATGGCCTATATCCTGGCTGTTAACCCGGCCATCCTGGGTAGTGTTATGGATGCCAACGGCGTGTTTGTTGCAACTGCTCTTGCATCTGCAGTGGCTACTTTCCTCATGGCTTTCCTGGCAAACTATCCCATCGCATTGTCTGCCGGATTAGGTCTGAACGCATACTTTGCTTACACGGTATGTCTGGGTGAGCTGAAAGATGTTGCCAACCCCTTCACCATTGCACTTACTGCAGTTTTCATCGAAGGTATCATCTTTATCATCCTGTCCGTCTTTAATGCCCGTGAAGCGATCATTAACGGTATTCCTCAAAATCTGAAAAACGGTATCACGGTTGGTATCGGTTTATTTGTTGCATATATTGGTCTCCAGGGAGCCGGCATCGTCGTGTTTACAGCGGACGAAGGCGGTTCTGTAACCATCGGTTTGGGTAATTTCGCCACGGCTGAGGTCGCCCTGTCCCTGATCGGATTCCTGATTATCGCCATCCTGAGTCATTATAATATTAAAGGATCCGTACTGGTTGGCATCCTTGCCACATGGGTATTTGGCATGCTGGCACAGCTGACGGGATGGTACCATGGCAATCTATTCCCGGATTTCTCCCAGGGTCTTGCCTTCAAAGGTCTTGCCAACACCGCATTTAAATTCAATTTCGGCTGGGCTGCGACCCATTTGGTCCAGTTTATCGCCATCGTCTTTGCTTTCCTTTATGTCGACCTGTTTGATACCATCGGAACGGTAGTCGGTGTTGCCGATAAAGCAGGCCTTCTTGACGAAGAAGGAAATGTGAAGAATGTCGGAAAAGTATTGATGTCTGATGCCATTGGTACCACGGTAGGTGCCTGCCTTGGAACCTCCACCATCACAAGTTTCGTGGAATCCAGTGCCGGTGTGGCCGCCGGCGGACGGACCGGGCTGACCGCTTTCACTACAGGAGTCATGTTCCTTATCTCCTTGTTCCTGTCCCCGATCTTCCTGGCTATCCCGGGATTCGCAACAGCTCCGGCCCTGATCTATGTCGGTATGCTGATGGCCAGCAGCGCCAAGAAGATCACTTTTGACGGGGATGTGGCTGATACGGTAGGTGCCTATATGGCCCTTTTGATCATGCCGCTTACCTACTCTATCGCCAACGGTATTATGTTTGCCGTTTTAAGCTGGGTTATCATCAAAGTCTTCACAGGAAAGGCAAAGGACGTAAAGCCGGCTGTATGGGTGGTATTTTTCTTGTTCGCTTTAAGAATCGTAACCTTGATCACCAACTTCCAGTAGGAAGAAAATATATTTAAGTCACAGGCTATTGCATTCATTTTTCAGGGAGGACGAAAGAGTAATAATTATGAGCGCAGACTTACCATGCTTTGATAACCGGGAGCTCTCCTGGCTAAAATTTAATGAACGTGTACTGGAGGAAGCCACGGATCGTCTGAATCCGCTATGTGAACAGTTATCCTTCTTGTCGATCTATCAGAGCAACCTGGATGAATTCTTTATGGTCCGGGTGGGGTCCCTGTATGATCAGAAACTGGTAGATCCGGAACAGCGGGAGAACAAAACCAACATGACACCGGACGAGCAGATCGCGGCTGTCTATTCCCGCGTCCGAGAGCTGACCAAGACAAAAGACCAGGTATATGCCAATCTTCTTAAAAGGCTGAAAAAGAAAGGGATATCCTTTATCAATTTCAAGAACATCAAGGAAGAAGAGGAAGCATATCTGCATGATTATTTCGAGAATAAACTTCGGCCTCTTCTGTCCCCGTATGTAATCGGCAAGAAGCAGCCGTTCCCCTTCCTCAGGAACAAAGACATCTATGCTGTCGTGGTTCTCCGGGACGGGGAGAAAGAAAAACTGGGAATCGTCCCCTGCAATATCGGAGCCTTTGAGCGTCTGATCCGTGTTCCGACCACCGGAAGGTTCATTTTATGTGAAAATGTGATCATTCACTATCTGGCAGAGATTTTCAAACGCTATAAGATCAAGAGCAAATCCCTGATCCGTACGGTCAGAAGTGCAGATATCGATCCCAATGAGGATGATTACGATGATAACAGCGATTTCAGGGAAGTGATGGAAGATCTGATCAAACAGAGAAACCGTCTGGCTCCCATCAAGCTGGAATACAACCGCTTTCTGGATGCTTCGGCAGTAAAGGTGCTGTGCGCTAACCTGGGAATGACCAAAGACCAGGTATTTTACTCCAAGAGCCCCCTGGATCTGAGGTTTTTGTCCGAGGTCAGAGACCAGCTTCGGGGAAGAAAGAGACTTTGGTATCCGAAACGCAGACCGGTTCTTCCCGCATGGGCTGCCAATGGCAGGAAGATGCAGGATCTGATCGAGGAGAAAGACCGTCTCCTCTCCTTCCCATATGATAGTATCCGGCCCTTTATCCGCCTTCTGAATGAGGCGGCTTCCGATCCGGATGTCTATGGCATCAAGATCACTCTCTACAGGGTCTCCAAAAACTCCAAGATCGTGGAGGCGCTGATCGATGCGGCGGATAACGGAAAAGAAGTAGTGGCCGTGGTGGAACTGAGGGCCAGGTTTGATGAGGGGAATAATATCGAATGGTCCCGCAGGCTGGAACAGGCCGGTGTGACGGTCATTTACGGAATCGACCATTATAAAGTGCACTCCAAACTGTGCCAGATTGTAAGAAGAGAGAAGACGGGTGTCCGCTATATCACACAGATCGGAACCGGCAACTATAACGAAATCACTTCAGAATTATATACAGATCTCTCTCTGATGACTGCCAATCAGGACATCGGAAGAGAAGTGGCGGAGGTATTTGAGCGTCTCTGCCTGGGCGAGACCATGGATCATACGGATGTTATGTTCATCGCCCCCAATTGCATGCAGAACAAGATCATCGAGAAGATCGACGGACAGATCGCCCGTGTTCAGGCCGGAGAAGAGGGATATATCGGTGTTAAGATCAATTCTTTCACCGATAAGAAGATCATGGATAAAATGATCGAAGCCTCCCAGACCGGAGTTAAGATTGAGATGGTTGTGCGAGGCATCTGCTGCCTGATTCCGGGAGTTCCGGGATATACGGAAAACATCTCCGTGCGCTCCATCGTAGGCAGATACCTGGAGCATTCCAGGATCTTCATCTTCGGGGATGAAATATATATCGCTTCCGCAGATTTTATGACGAGAAACACAGTGAAAAGAGTGGAGGCTGCAACACCTATCTATGATGAGGAGATTCGCAGCCGCATCCTGAAAATGTTCCGGATCATGCTCATGGATGATGCAAAAGCCCGCATCATGAACCCGGAAGGGATCTACGAGCAGCAATCAAGAGAAGGGAAAGAGGAATTCTTCATCTCCCAGGAATCTCCTTTTATGGCTTATTGCCCTCCGGATGAGCCGGAAGAAGACCCGGAAGACAGCTCGGCCATAGAGCCGGATGAGCTGGCTGAAGAGATCACCGAAGAAGTGGAAACGGCGGAAGACATCGAAGAGCCGGAGGAGGCTGAAGAGGCGGAGGAAACCGAAGAGGCAGAAGACGCGGAAGAAGCGGAGGAAACCGAAGAGCCGGAAGAAGCCGAAGAAGTGGTGCTTCCCAAGAAGAAAACCGTATGGCAGATGGACTCTGCAGAGACGAAAGAAACGACCCGGCCGGACAGAACACCCAGGTCAAACCAGCCTGGAAAAGCGGAAAAAAATTCCCGGCAGATCGGAAGAAAAGGACTTCTTGACAGGCTTTTCTACCGGGGAAGACACGGCAGCTGATGCGCAATCCGCACCTGCAAAACAAAGAATGAATCACTGATTTATGATAGGAACTCTGTCCTCGGAGTTCCTATCATTTTTTTGGAATAAAAATTAAAAAACCATGAAAAAAATATTAACATTTTTTGACCATTGCATCAGTTTTGTGATATGATAACCATTAGTTGTAAATAGCATTTTCGGGTGATTTTTATGATAAAACAGACTTTGTTAAAAACGCTATATTTCGAGATTTCACCGGAGAAGATTCCGGAGGTGACTGAGAGGAAGAATAAGGACCGGTTTTTTCATACCCTGGTAAGGAGCTACCCTTCTGTGCCTGAGATCACAGCCGTTACCATGGAGGAGAGGTATCTGCCTTATTCCGTGCTCTATTATATCTTTCAGGATAAGGACGGAGTGAGGACGGAGGGGGACTTAAGAGATCCCGCCCTGGCCAGATGGATCCTGGAATTCTTCCGGGAGAATCAGAAGGAATTTCTGAAAGAAGAATACAGGGAGGCTCCGTCAGAGGAAGCAGATGGGAAGGATGCTCTTCGGAATTTTGATATCCTGGAGTGCTTTGAGGTCTATAATATTCCTTCCTACCGGAAACATAAATATGCCTATGCCGACATGGAATTTACAAGATATGAGGATGTCCACAATAAGGAGATCGTGAGGGAAGACAACCGGCAGGGGACTTTTCCCGGCATAGAATTTTCGAAAAAATATAAGAAGCAATAAAACAAAAGAAAGGGGTTTATGGGTATGCCAATTATCGAGGTCAAAGAACTCTACAAGACCTTTGAGACCAAGGATAGGACGGTAGAGGCCCTGAAGAATATTAATTTTTCAGTGGAACCAGGAGATATCTACGGGATTATCGGCATGTCAGGTGCCGGTAAGAGTACACTGGTCCGCTGTCTGAATTTTCTGGAAGTTCCCACCAAGGGAGCTGTTATCGTGGAAGGGAATAATCTGGGTGAGCTGACACCACCCGCCCTGCGGGAACTGAGAAGCTCCATCGGTATGATTTTCCAGAGTTTCAATCTTCTGATGCAGAGCAATGTGCTGGATAATGTATGCTTTCCTTTGACAATCCATGGGATGTCGAAAAGGGAAGCCCGCAAGAAGGCGGTGGGTTTGCTTAAGACAGTGGGGCTGGAGGATAAGGCGAACGCCTTTCCTGCACAATTATCCGGCGGTCAGCAGCAGAGGGTGGCCATCGCCAGAGCTTTGGCCTGTGATCCTAAGATTCTGCTGTGCGACGAAGCCACCAGCGCCCTGGATCCGCAGACGACCCATCAGATTCTGGAACTTCTCCGCCAGATCAATCAGGAAACCGGAATCACCATCATCATCATCACACATTCCATGAATGTGGTCCGTGAGATCTGCCATAACGTAGCGATCGTGGAGAAAGGTGAAATCGTGGAGGACGGGCTGGTGGAGGATATCTTCACCCATCCTAAGTCAAGGGCAGCCAAAAGACTCATCGTGGAAGGAAAGGATCCGGATTATTATGATGAAGTGCAGGCGGATAATCTCAGTCCGGAGATTGTCGATACCCTGAAGGAAGACCGCAGGATCCGTATCGTGTATTCCACCAATTCATCCTATGAACCGGTAATCGCAAATATGATCCTGAATTTCAGTGAACCGGTTAATATCCTGTATGCAGCAACAAAGGATGTGGCCGGAGTGGCCAGGGGCGAGATGATCCTGGGGCTTTCCCGCAATCCGGAGACAGCTGAACGGCAGATTGCCTATCTCGAGGAGAGAGGGCTCGCCGTGGAGGACATCACAGACATGGGATGGCCTATAGAAGGGGGGAGATCTTACTGATGTTTGGACTATCACCACAGGAAGTACAGATGATCATAAACGGCGTCGGTGAGACCCTGTATATGACCGTCGTGGCTACTTTATTCGGATATGTGTTCGGTCTCCCATGGGGGATCATTCTTACAGTGACCAACAAGGACGGGATACACCCAAACCGGGGAATCTATCGTACCCTGGATGTGATCACCAATATCATGCGTTCCATCCCGTTCCTGATCTTATTGATCCTGGTAATCCCCATCACCAAGATGATCGTGGGGAAAACCTATGGGTCAACCGCCACCATCGTACCGCTGGTAATCTCTGCAGCTCCATTCATCGCCAGGATGGTGGAGACTTCTTTAAATGAGGTGGACCACGGGGTCATCGAGGCAGCGCAATCCATGGGGGCCAATAATTTTCAGATCATTACAAAAATCCTTCTCGGCGAGGGAAAAATCTCCCTGATCGCCGGAGCAACCATCACCATAGGCACGATCCTGGGATACTCTGCCATGGCAGGTACCGTGGGAGGAGGAGGTCTGGGAGACATCGCCATCCGATACGGATATTACAGATACCAGGCCAATATCCTTTGGATTACCGTTATCTTGTTAGTAGTCTTAGTCCAGATCTTCCAGCTGATCGGATCCCTGATCTCTGCGAAACTGGATAAGAGACATATATAATTTCATGATAATCGCGAGTAGCGAGGAAGGAGAGGAACATGAAGAAGAGAATTTTAGCATTATTATGCGCAGCAACTTTATCCATCGGCCTTTTGACAGGCTGTGGCGGTTCGTCCTCCAAACCGGAAGAGAAATCCGGTGAGACACAGACGATCACTGTTGCAGCTTCCGCCGTGCCTCACGCTGATATCCTGAATGAGGCTGCAAAGGTTCTGAAAGAACAGGGATATGAACTTAAAGTTACCGTTTTTGAAGATTATGTTCAGCCCAACAACGTGGTTGATTCCGGAGAAATGGATGCAAACTATTTCCAGCATATCAATTACCTGAACTCTTTCAACGAAGAAAACGGAACCAAACTTGTAGTGGCAGACAATGGAAAAATCCACTATGAGCCGTTCGGAATCTATCCGGGACAGAAAGCAAGTCTGGATGAACTGGCAGATGGCGATGCCATCGCTGTTCCCAATGATACCACCAACGAGGCCAGAGCACTGCTCCTTCTCCAGCAGGAAGGACTCATCACCCTGAAAGAAGGTGCCGGAGTCACAGCTACCGTAAATGATGTGGTTGAAAATCCGAAGAACCTTGAACTGGTAGAAGTGGAAGCAGCTCAGGTACCCAAGCAGTTACAGAGTGTTGCTTTCGGCGTTATCAATGGAAACTATGCTCTGGAAGCAGGCTTAAACGTAGGCAAAGATTCTCTGGCAGTTGAGTCCGCTGACGGCGATGCCATCCAGCAGTACGTTAACGTGATCGCAGTGAAAGAAGGAAATGAAGCTTCTGACAAGATCGTGGCTCTTACCAATGCTCTTAAGTCCGACGCTGTTGTGAAATTTATCAATGACACCTATGAAGGTGCTGTTGTTCCTTATGAAGGAGAATAATTCCAAGGACAGATAAATTCATGAAAAAAATATCCGCCTTATTCTGATGGATAGGGCGGATTCTTCTTTGTGCAGAACACTATTTGTATATTCTTGCTTTTTGGGAAGTTAAATCGTTCTTTTTTGTCCGCTTTCCAAGAAAAAACAGGAATATTGATTGCATATTTTAGCCCGTATGATATAATGTTGACAGACATTTGCAATTTATTTTCATTGGAATATGCGGAGCTTTTAGAAGAGTGAGACATGTTCCGTAAGAGGGGGAGATTCATATGATTTATACGGTTACTTTTAATCCGGCACTGGATTATATCGTATTTCTGGAAGGATTGGTTCCCGGAGACATCAATCGTTCCATTCGTGAGTCCATTTATTATGGTGGAAAAGGAATCAATGTGTCAGGTATCCTGAAGATGCTTGGACAGGAAACCACAGCTCTGGGCTTTGTCGCCGGCTTTACCGGACATGCCCTGGAGGAAGGTGTTGCTTCCATGGGAATCAAGACAGATTTCATCCAGCTTCCGGAAGGTAACACCAGGATTAATGTAAAAGTAAAACACGGGGACGAGACAGAGATCAACGGACAGGGACCTGTGATCACACCGGAAGCCCTGGAAGAACTGTTCTCCAAACTGGATAAACTGGGCCAGGATGATATCCTGATTCTTGCCGGTTCCATCCCGAATACCCTTCCTGAGGACGTTTATGAAAGAATCCTTGCAAGACTGGAAGGAAAGAATGTCCGCGTTGTGGTTGACGCAACCAAGGACCTTCTGCTGAACGTTCTGAAATATCATCCATTCCTGATCAAACCGAACAACCATGAGTTGGGAGAGATGTTCGGCAAGGTGCTCAAGGGGGATGACGAGATTGCCTTCTATGCCAAGGAACTGCAGAAGAAAGGTGCAAGAAATGTGCTGATCTCCATGGCAGGAGATGGCGCTATGCTGGTATCCGAGGACGGACAGACTCTGCGGATCGGAACACCTAAGGGTAAGGTAATCAACTCCGTAGGTGCCGGGGACTCCATGGTTGCCGGTTTCGTGGCAGGATATATGGAGAGCGGTGATTTTAAACGCGCTTTGATCACCGGTACGGCAGCCGGAAGTGCTACGGCATTCTCCGAGGGCCTGGCATCCGAAGAAATGTATGCAAGCACCTTGGCACAGGCTGAGATGTTAATCAAATGATTCATGGCTAAATCGCGCCATATCATAGTTATAGAGAGAAAGGAGAAAAAACATTGAGAATCGTAGATTTATTGAAAAAAGATGCTGTGATCCTTAATGCGGATGTTTCCACCAAGGAAGAGATGCTGGATGCCTTGATTGGCCTTCATGCGAAAGTTGGGAATGTCGGCGATGCAGCAGCATTCAAGGAGGGTATCCTTAAGAGAGAATCCGAAGGCCCCACAGCCATCGGCGAAGGAATCTGTATCCCTCATTCCAAGAATGCAGCAGTAATTAATCCTGGTATTGCATCCCTTACGGTACCGTCCGGTGTGGATTGTGATGCTTTGGATGGAGAACCTTCCAACCTGTTCTTCATGATTGCTGCTCCCGCAACAGGATCCGATGTTCATCTGGAAGCACTTGCAAGACTTTCCACCGTACTTATGGATGGAGACTTCAGAGCAAAACTTCTGGCCGCAAAGACTCCGGAAGAGTATCTGCAGATCATCGACGAGAAAGAAACTGAGAAATATGGTCCGGAAGAGCCTGCCGCAGCAGCTGCTCCTGCTCCGGAAGCAGCCCCGGCTACCGAGAATACCGGGTATCGTGTACTTGCTGTAACAGCATGTCCTACCGGAATCGCTCATACCTACATGGCAGCAGAAGCTCTGGAAGAAAAAGGTAAGGAACTTGGCATCCCGCTGAAAGCTGAGACCAACGGATCCGGCGGCGCCAAGAATGTTCTCACAAAAGAAGAAATCGCAGCTTGTGACGGTATCATCATCGCTGCCGACAAGAACGTTGAGATGGCTCGTTTCGATGGCAAACCTGTGATCAAGACCAAGGTTCAGGATGGTATTCATAAACCTCAGGAACTGATCGAGAAGGTTATCAACGGCGAAGCTCCGATTTATCATCACACCGGAGAAGTTGCAGAGAGTGACGGAGAGAGTGAATCCTTCGGACATCAGATCTACAAACACCTGATGAACGGTGTTTCCCACATGCTTCCATTCGTAATCGGTGGTGGTATCCTGATCGCCCTTGCATTCCTCTTTGATGATTATGCAATTAACCCTGCAAACTTTGGTAAGAATACACCTCTGGCTGCAATCCTGAAGACAGCCGGTGAGTTCGCATTTAACTTCATGCTTCCGATCCTGGCCGGATACATTTCCATGAGTATCGCAGACAGACCAGGTCTGATGCCCGGTTTCGTTGGTGGCTGGATCGCTGCTCAGGGTACATCCTACGCCAGCATCGTTGCTGCAGTTAATGGCGGCGAGGCCGCAGCAGTTTCCGGTGGTTTCATCGGCGCTCTGTTCGCAGGTTTTATCGCAGGTTACCTGGTTCTCTTCCTGAAGAAGATCACTGAAAAGATGCCGGCATCCATGGACGGCTTGAGGCCGATGCTCATCTATCCGGTTGGAGGCCTGGCCCTGATCGCAGCGGTTATGTTCGGTATCAACCCTGTATTCGCATGGCTTAATACTCTGCTTGCAAATGCACTGGGATCCCTCGGCGGAGCAAACGCTATTCTCCTGGGTGCTGTTGTAGGTGGTATGATGTCCATCGATATGGGTGGCCCATTCAACAAGGCCGCTTACGTATTTGGTACCGCAGCTCTGGCAACTGCCACAGAAGCAAGCCCACAGGGCTTCATGATCATGGCAGCAGTTATGGCAGGTGGTATGGTTCCTCCGATCGCTATCGCTATTTCTTCTTATGCATTTAAGACAAAATTCACAGATAATGATCGTAAGACTGCTCCTGTCAATGCCATCATGGGTCTTTGCTTCATCTCCGAGGCAGCTATCCCATATGCAGCCGGAGATCCTGGACATGTTATTCCGTCCTGTGTGATCGGTTCTGCAGTAGCCGGCGCTTTATCCATGGCTTTCGGATGTACTTTACGTGCACCTCATGGTGGAATTTTCGTAATTCCTACTATCGGTAACCCGGCTATGTTCCTGGTAGCTCTCCTGGTAGGTTCCATCGTTGGAGCAATCCTTCTGGGCGTTCTCAGAAAACCGGTGAACAACTAATCCAACTAATTGAAAAATAATTTGGAAAAAATAGACCCCGGAATTGCAATATCCCGCAATTCCGGGGTTTTTATATGGAAATGAAGAATGTGAAGTGGCTTAGAATGAGGGAGAAACACGGAATATTACAAATATCCGTCCCTAATTTTACCATTGATAACAAATCTTCCTCATGCTACATTTAAATCAAATAGATATTGTATTTATCTTAGGTCATATGCATGGAATAGGGTGAGAATCCCTGCGAGTCGGTCACTGTGATGCTTCTGTCAGGAGATAAGTCAGATACATGGATCTTAAGATAATACTTCTGCCGAAACTGGAAGTAGGGGTCTTAGCATCTGTAAGATATTCCGTATTTCCAGGAATATCTTTTTTTACGTTTGGCCTGAAGCCAACCGTATGTTAATGACCTCTCAATCTCTCTTCAAGCCAGAGGAGTCCGGCACATCCACACGGATGTGCCGGATTTTTCTTTTCGCAGCATACTGCTGCGCTCGATATCGCTTGTCGTCACTAATGCATGGCCATTTATTGATATAAGTCCGGATTGCTCTCGTTGCATGCGCAACTTGCCGCAATCCTCCAAGCAATATCTCACACTTTTGCACTTCGTGCTCGTGTTCGATATCG